>CAYGTG010000998.1:0-3500 GCA_964352485.1 uncultured Nannocystaceae bacterium
CGCGAAGGCCCTGCAGTCCCGCCTGCAGGCCCTTCGCGCCGCTCCTGGCAACCCGGACAACCACAAGAAAGCCCGTGCCCTCGCGGTCGCCACCGGGGATCCAGAGGCGTACGTCGGCGTGGTCGAACATCTGCTGGACAAGGCCCGACGGACGACCGATGCGTACGTTCGCTGCGAGCTGCTGCTGCGCCTTGCCGAGGCGTGCCAGGTTGATCGGGGAGACGCGGACAAGGCCTCGGAGCTCTTGCACCGAGCCGAAGAACTCGGTGTCCGCGAAGTCGACGTCTGGCGCGCCACGGCCCGGATTGCGGGCGCCAGGGGCGACACGACCACCCAGATGGTCTACCTTGAGAAGCTGGCCGAACTCGGAGAGGACGCGACCGAGACCCGCGCGGACGCGCTGTATCGCATGGCCGAAGTCCACCTGGCCGCCGGGGACACGTCCGAAGGCCAGCGGGCACTCGAAGACGCGCTGCAGATGACGCCGCGCCCGGAGCGAGCGTGCCGCATCCTTGCTCGAGCCACCGCATCCGAGGACACACCGCGCGAGCTCGTTGTCCTGTACGAACGCGTGGCCCGGAGCACGGGAGACGACGGCAAACTCTTGGACGCCCTGGAACGCGCAGCCACCCTCGGCCACACCGAACCGGAGGGGGTCAAGGAGGCGGTTGAGCTCGCCGAGCGCCTCGGGGACCCGGCACGCGCCGAGGAGCTCATGCATCGGGCGGTCGACGTTGCAGCGGGAACGCTCGAAGGCGTGGGCCGGGCATCGTGGGCGCTGCTCGGACTCGCCGCTGCGCGCCAGGAAGCCTCCGATGTGGCCGGCGCCACGAAGTGGCTGTGTGAGGCGATCGAGGCCGATGTTGAGCCCTCCAGAATTCGCCCGCTCGCCGAGTCGATCGCAAGTATGGGGCGAGAAGGCGGCGACCTGAGTTTCGCCGTTGAAGTCTATGAGGCTCTGCACCAGCGTGACGCCACCGCGGCGGACGTTTGGCGCCCACTCGCAGGGCTGTACCGCGAACTCGGCGACCTCGACCGGCTCTCTCGCCTCGTCGAAGACACCGTCGACTCGATCACCAGCGCCGAGGAGCGCATGGCCTTGCGGCTGGAACTCGCGCAGACGCTGCTGGCTGCGGACCGGCTCGATGACGCAATCGATGCGCTGCGCAACCTCCTTTCCGAAGACCCCGGCCACAACGACGCCGGCGCGCTGCTGATGCAGGCATACACGCAGTCGGGCCGTCACGGAGATGTGATGGACCTGCTGCGAGAGCGCTTGCTTGCTGCCCAAGCCGACGGCGGTGCGGAGCTGGTGGTGGCCGCGGCCCGTACGCTCTCGGGCTACCAGCGCGAGCACGGCTCGGCGGAGGAATCCGTGGAGACCCTGCGTTCCGCCCTGGAGTGGGCCCCTACGGACTCCTCATTGCTGCGCGACATCGCGCAAACCCTGGCGGGCGACACCGACCATGCCGACGCCCGGACCGAGGTTCTGAAACAGCTCCTTGCGACGCAGCAGGGCGACGAGGCGGCCGAGACTGCGCTCGAACTGGCTCGGATTGCAGCGTCCAACGGCGACGCAACATCCCGGACGGATGCCCTCGCCCAGGGATTCGCCTTAGCTCCGGGCCGCGACGATCTACGGGAGGCGCTCGAGGAGGCCTACGAAAGCGCCGGGGACTATCGCGGCTTGGCCGAGCTGATCGTCAGGACCGCGGAGGCGGAGACCGACGCCGCGACACGGTCCAGCCTGCTGCGCCGTGCTGCGTCCATCCATCGCGAGCTGCTGATGGATACAGCGGCCGAAAGCGATCTGCTGGCTCGGGCTCGCGAAGCCAACCCCGCAGACCCCGCCCTCACGATGGACTTGGCGGGCAACCTTGCAGCCGCGGGGCAGACCCAAGAAGCGCAGGCACTCATCTCCGAGTTGCTCGAGCGCGACGACATCGATCCCAACCTGCGCCATCAGCTGTTGAGAACCCGAGCGGACTTGCGCCGACAGCTCGGCGACCATGCCGGCACCGTCACAGACCTGGAGCAGGCCTACCCGGGCGACCCTGATGGCCTGGGACCTGCCCTCATCGACGCACTCGACATCCAACGCGTCGCCGCTTCCGGAGAGGACGACCCGGGGCTGGAGCGCGACGCCACCCTGCGTATCGGCGCGCTCGCGACCGCTCACGGAGACCTCGAACGGGCCGAGGAGACGCTCAACGACTGGGTCGAACGCAATCGCAAGGATGCGGAAGCCCTGCGGATGCTTCGTGACCTCGTCGCGCGCCGGGAGGACTGGGCCTCCGCGGCCAAACTCAACGCGCGCTTGGTCGCGGTCGAGTCCGGCGCGGCGCAGGTCGATGCGGCGCTGCGGCTCGCGGACGCTTGCTCCCGCCAAGGCGCGCCGGGCGAGGCGCGACCCGGGCTCGAGCACGCAAGGCGGAAGCAGCCACAAAACCGGGCCATCCGCGATGTACTCCGAGACATCTACGAGCAGTCCGGCGCACACAAGGAGTTGGCCAAGATCCTGGTCCAAGAGGCCGACGAGAGCGATGAGCCCGAGGTCCGGCTCCCGTTGCTACGGCACGTGGCGGAACTCCTCCTCTCCGACGGCGACGCGGAGGCGGCGACCGAGGTGTTGGTGCAAGTCCTGGCTCTGGCCCCCGGAGACACCGCCGCGTCGGTGAGGTTGGCCGACGCACCCATGGCCCGAGCGTCACTCGAAGAAGCCGCCGCGCTCCTCGAGGGGGCCGCCGCCGCGCTTCCAAGCCAACGCGGACCCGAGCCCGCGCTCGTGTACCAACGGTTGGCACGGGTTTCAGGGAGCCAGGGCGACACGGCGAAGCAGCTCGAGTTGCTGCTGCAGGCCTTTGCCGCAGACAAGCAAAGTGGCGACATCGCGGCGGAGTTGGCCGACCTGGCGGAGGTTCTCGAGGAGTGGGACACCGCGGTTCGGGCGCTGCGTACGATCACGATGATCGAGGGGCCGTGTCCCGTGAGCCGGCCGCAGGCCTTCCTGAGGCAAGCTCAGATCGCGCTGCATCGTGGGGACCGCCAGCGGGCGGTGCTGTGGGCTCGAAAGGCGAAGCACGAGGGGCCGGACGACCCTGACGTCGATCAGTTCCTGGCCCAGCTCGAGGGCTGAAGCCCGACGGTGCCGCGGCCGCCCTTTGCACTTCGCGGCGGCCGCGGTCCACGAAGAGCGATCAACCCGAGAAGCACAGACCCGATCGCGCCCGCGATGATGGGACAGCCCCCTCACCGTGCCCGCACGTACCGCCCCGGTGCAGCCTCGGTCACCCATCCGCCCGCCTCGGCCTCCGTCAACGCCACCGCCCCGGCAAGCGGGTCTTCGAAGTCGTCGACCGTCGCGGCGGCCTGCCGGTCGAGAATCGACTGCAAGCCGCGAAGCTCGGGGGGCCAAACCTCGACCCCGCCAAGCCCGCGTAGGGTCTCGGTCAGCCGGGTCTGAACGGTGCAAGGGTCGGGCGGACCCAGCGACCTCGCAC
>CAYGTG010000999.1:0-2136 GCA_964352485.1 uncultured Nannocystaceae bacterium
CCTTGATGAGCACCGGATACCCGGTCTCGTCGGCCACCCGGCGCGCATCATCGGCGTCTTTGAGGATGCCGTCGCTGCCGGGGATGAGGGTGAGCCCAGCCTCACCCATGGCTTTCTTGGCCGGCGTCTTCTTGCCCATCAGATGCATGACGTGCGCGGGCGGCCCGAGGAAGGTCAACCCGTGGGCCTGACACAGCGCCGAGAACTGCGGGTTCTCAGCGAGAAACCCCCATCCTGGATGCACGGCCGTGCAGCGCGACTGCCGAGCCGCTTGCACGACCTTGCCCAGGTCGAGATAGCTGTCGGTGGACCGGGCCGGACCCAGACACACGACTTCTCGGTCCTTCAAATACGCCGCCCCGAGGTCGGCTTCCGAAGCCGCAAACACGGGCGTGATGCCCATGGCGTCGCAGGCCCGCGCGATACGGACGGCAACTTCGCCTCGGTTGGCGATGAAGAGCCGGTGAAACAGACGAGGCGCACCCGCAGACGTCATCGCGGCGGACACTATCAGGGCTGCTCCCGCCTGGCGAGAGCAGTGAGCGACGCTGCGGGGCGTGGGGCACCTAGGCTGCAACCACGCACGGCCATCTGGGTCCTGCTCGGGTGGAAATCCGTTCTGTACCCCTACGCGAACGGCGAGTACATCGGCCTGGACATGGCCCGGGTCGAAGCGGACGCCAAGTCGCCGTGCTCTCGGATCATGCAGGACGGGCAGAGTTTTCCTCAGCCTGCTACCGAAACATGTTGCGGATGAAAACGCCGACCCGGCGGAGGAACTCATCGGAGGCCGGGTCGCGGAGGTCACCTTCGAGCCACGCGGGCCCCATCCCAGGACTCGCCGTGAGCCCATGGTTGAAGCGCGTCTTGGCATCCCGCAGGCTCTCGGCCTCGGCGTGTTTTTGGGCCAGGCTCAGGCCGCCGCTGCGAACGAAGTCGACGACGCCCGGCAGCTCGCCGTAGTCGAAGAAGGTGCCGTGGTGCCCGCACACGTCGAGCACGATCCCCGAGATGGTGCCGAAGTTCTTGCGAAGCATCGCCTGCTTGCACTGCGGACAATGGCGGTAGACCACCCTGCTCGTCGCGAGGCCTGCCGGCATGGTCTTTCGGCGAACGGCGTCGCCGGGCGCGGGCCGAGTCGCCCGCGCGGCGGAGTCCAAGAGCTGTCCGAGGGTGTCTCGATCGACCCAAACACCGGCGCACGTTTCACAGGCCTGGACCTGGATCGGGCTGTCTGGGGAGGGTCGATATGGACTGTTGGATCGCGGCGGCCACGTCCTCAGAGTCGTGCCGTCCGCACATCCTGGGCACGGCAGGCGCGGCTCGTCCATGAGGCAAGCGTACCAGCGATGCGGCGCGTTCATTCCGCGGCGGCGACTTCGACCGGGATCCCGCTCATCGCGAGCTGTCCACTGATGCGCTCAATCTGGCCGGGGCGTCGGCCAGAATGCCTCCGGGCAGCGAACGCACCGTCGATCGAAACCCGGTAACCCGCGCGTGGGCTTCGGCGAGCAAGCCGGCGCGCCGGGAGATCCAGCGTACCGGTGCGGTCGTTCCGGCAAAGACCGACCCTCCTTTCGCATCGAGGTTTCCGGTCGCATAGGCGAGGGCCTGCATCAGCACGTACGCGATGGTGCCGAAGCCGCTCATGTTCACGCCGACGCTCATGTGAAAGGCGGTGCGAGTGGAGCGCTGCAGGTCGAGCACGAGCGCCTCGAAGGCCTCCTGCGAGATGCCCGTGCGCCGCAGGCACGCGTCGGCATCGATGTCCTCCACCGCTGCGAGGAGCGCTTCGAATCCTTCGACACGGTCGGCTCGGTGCGCCGGTCGTCCCATGCGCGCGAGCAGGGCGAGCAGCAGCCAGGCGTCCGGTCGCCGGCCGAATGGGAAGGTGCCGCCCCCATCGATTGGCGCTCTCGGTCCGACGGGGGTCGACCCATACGATCGTGCGCGACCCGGTCTGCATGCATCGCCACCTCGACGAAACGAGCCGCTTTGGCGCACGCAAAGCCTTTGCTTACCGGATGGTCCTTGTCGGGCCGAAGGCCCACGAGTGTGCCGGCAGCGTCGCGTTTGGCGACGAGGCCACACGCGGCCTCGCAGTTGAAACACGTCGTGGGGACGAGGGGGTAGTTG
>CAYGTG010000999.1:2146-3494 GCA_964352485.1 uncultured Nannocystaceae bacterium
ATCCTGCAGAAGGTGTGGGACCGCGGCACGCGTCGAGGATATCGCGGCGCTCTCGCGGAGCGCCGGCCGCAGCGTGGGTGTCGCGAGTTCTGCTGTCGGTGCATCCCTCGCGCACTGGGTCGCACCGTGTAGGTAGGCCTACGTTCGCCGATCTGTTGCAGAGCCCGGATGTGGAGCGCAAGTTCATCGGCGTGACTCGGTTGCTCGTCGGCTCGGTGCTCGCGGCGTCTGTGGCCGGCTGTGCACCGCAGTCCGACGTCGCGCTTGAAGAGCAGACGCCAGAGGCGACCGGCTGCGGCGACGCCTTCTGTGAGAGCGGGTTGCGCGTCGCACTCGTGACCGGGGTTTTCACGCCCGGCGACTACACCCTGGCCTCCAGCGCCGACGGCGTGGAGTCCGCGTGCGACTTCCTCGTCGGTGGGCTCGAGGACGGCTGTGGACCCGGTGGCCCCTGCCTGCTCGATGATGACTGCGGAGCCCTTGCCAACCTTTCCTTCTCGCCCCACAGCGTGGTCGTACCTCTGGGCCCGGGCACCCCGCAGTGGGTGGAGATCAGCGTCTACCGAGGCGGGGCGCAGATCGCCGCGAGCAGCTTTGCCCCGACATATCAGGTCTATGCCCCCGCGGGGCCAGGTTGCGAACCGGTCTGCGAGATCGCCACCGCGCAGCTCGACATCCCGTGAGCCCGGCTCAACTTGGGCCGCAAGCGCCGGCTCCGAGCGCCACGCGAGGCGGGATGTGGAAAGCGCCTTGCGCCAAGGCTCCGTTCGTGGTCCGGTGGTTTCAGGCCTGCACATGAGCACCCAGAACGTCGACGTTGAAAACCTCGAAGTGACCGGAAAAAAGCCCGAAGGGGACGGTGCAGATGCGCTGAACTTCGCGGACGATGTCACCATCGTGGTCTCTCAGGCGTTCGGTCCCACCGGCGAGAATCTCGTGGGCGTGGCGGACGTGAAGTTCGACGGTTTTTCCGCGATCTCCTTGTTGGTGCGCAGCGGTGACCGTGAAGAACTGGTGCACCTGAGCCCGATTCACGGCGATGGTCGAAAGAAGGGTCTCGAGGGTCTTGCCGTCGGTTCCAAGTGCGAGCTGCTGTGTCCGGTCAGCAAGAAGCCGCTCGACCGAATCGGCAAAGTCGTCGAGGACGGCGATGCCGAGTACTTCGCCATCTACCTCACGCCCAAGCTCGACCGCGGATCGACGATCTACATCAGCGATGTCTGGGGACACCATCACTCCCGCGTCGTCGACAACAACGAGCTCATCTCGTACTGGGCCGCCACCGAAGACAACGCCTAGCAGCCTGTTGAGAAACCCGACACGACGTCTCACTCGCCTTTTTCGCTCC
>CAYGTG010001000.1:0-3492 GCA_964352485.1 uncultured Nannocystaceae bacterium
GAGTTCAGGAGGTGAGCGGACGGGCGCCGGTCGAACCGCTTCGAGCGGCCGGGTGTCCGTCGCCTCCGGCAGCACGGGTGCGGAGCCTCCAGCATCCGCCGGCTCAGTCGGAGACGGTTCGGGCACCGGTTCGGGTTCGGCCTCAGGTTCCGGTACGAGCGGAGCGGTGCTCACCCACTCGACGACCCGCAAAGACACCAGCGTCGCGGAAGTCGCCGCGACCGCCTCGCACGTCTGAGCCTCGAAGGTTCGTCTCTCCTCCTCGCCGTCGCGTTCCATCTGCAGCGACAACTCCCACCGCTCCGCGCTCAGCTCCACAATCACCACCACGGCCCTCAACACCGCAGGCGCGTCCGCCTCGGTGCTCACATCCGCCTGGGCACTGACGCTCGCCTCGAACGCCGACGCCGAGGGGCACGACGGGGGCGCATCCCACTGCAGCTCGACGAGCGGCGCGAAGAGAAAGAGCGCCTCGAGAAGCACACCGGGAGTCTACCCGTTCTGAAATCCGGCAATGAGGTCGCGGAAGGTGAGACCGCGGGCCTGACAGGGTCCTTGCCTTGGAGGTCGGCAACAACAGCGGACCCGCGCCCGCGCGTATGAGATTCTCTCGGTCGATGCATTGGACCCATCTCGGACACGCGATGTGGCTCTGTGAGGTCGCCGAGCAGCGGCTGCTCTTCGATCCCCTGCTGGGAGAGACGCACCACTGCGGCGTGTACCAGACGACCCCGCATCGCACGCTTCACGTCGATCGACTGCGCCCGACCGCGATCTTGGTGTCCCATCGCCACCCAGACCACTTCGACGTCGGCAGCCTGCACCAGCTCGCCCAGCAGTACCCCAACGTTCCGCTGTTCACCCCCGATCCTCTCGTGATCTCCTCTGCCCGCCGGCTCGGGTTTCGCGATGTGCGTTCGTTCGTCGCCCCCGAGGTGGTTGAGCTTCCGGGCGTGCGCATGACCGCGACGATCTCGTTGGCCAGCGACGAGTGGGGCATGGTCGTGGCGAGCGACGATGGGGCCGTGTGGAACCAGGTCGATACCGTGTTGAAAAGTTCCGAACACGTGCGAGCCGTGGCAGCTCATGCCGCACAACGCGTGGGACGATCTCGCATCGACCTCGCGCTGGTCCGATGGCAACCCATGCACGAGATCGCCGCGCAGCTCGGGGGGCGGATCGATTTCCCCTTGGAGACCTACGCCGACCTGCTGGCTCAGATCGTCGCGACGGGAGCGAGTGCCGTCGTGCCTTCCGCGTGCGGAGCCAGGCACACCGCGCCGTTTGCTTGGCTCGACAGCATCGTCTATCCGGTCAGCCCGCAAAGATTTCTGAGCGACATGGCCAACTTCGACGCAGACCTCGATGCGTTCCCCGCCATGCTTGGGGCGCGCTACGAGTTGCAGGACGGCGAGGTCAACTTCGACCCAGAGCCCGACCCAGAGCCCGACACAGAGTCGCTGGTGGACGAGGTCTTGGACACCAGCGATCCCAGAGACTACCGCCCGTTGTCGATCCCCGCGCTTTGCGACGCAAACCCGAACGGCCACCCGGAGACGACGACGCGACCCGACGTCACGCGCTGGATCGAGGACCACGTGGCTCCGGCGCTGGCCCGACAGTTCTCCAGCTTTGGTGTGGAGGACCCCTTGCGATTCGTCGTCGAGGTCCAGTTCGCCGAGGCGATGGACGCATTCACGATCGTCGTCGACGCCGACGGAGCGAGCATCGAGTCCACCTCCGACCCCAACTGGGACGCGATCATGGCGGTGGCCGGATCGCTGTTGTGGGAGGTGATCGAAGGCCGACGCGGCTGGGGTGACGTGCTGCTCGCCGGCGCCATGCGAGCGCACGCGCGGGCCTACAGCCCCTTCAACGGCCGGGTTCGCAAGCTCCCGGTCGCGCCCACGTTCCTGTACTACGCGCTGTCGTACGACCGCTCGGTCGAGCGTGCGATCGCGTGGGAGCTCGAGCAGGTGGGCTGCTGAGCGGCCCCACGTCCGAAGGTTCGGGGGCAACGCCCCCCGGGCGGCGAACAGGATCGCCCGACTTCGCGCGGTACACAGGGTACGAATCCGTGACTCCCGAGTCTCGCGCATTGCTGTGCCGGCAGGCGGCGGGCTAGCATCGTCGACCGGTGGCTCCGCAGGTTCAGCCGCACTCGGTGCGAAGACTCGTCGACACCTCTGGGTCGAGCTACGAGGTCCTCGGGCGACTCGCCACCGGGGGCATGGCCGAGATCTTCCTCGCGCGCCGGCGGGCGCCCGGCGACGCGCCGAGTACGGTCGTCGTACTCAAGCGGATCCTCCCGCACCTCGCCTCGGATCCAGAGTTCGTCCGCATGTTTCGGGACGAGGCACACCTCGCCGTCGCGCTGCATCACCGCAACATCGTCCGAGCGCTCGCAATCGGAGAGGCCGACGACTTCTTCACGATGGAGTACCTGCACGGCGAGACGCTGCGTGCGGTCTTCGATGCCGCGCAGGCGCGCGGTGAGAGCATCCCGCTGCCCCAAGTCTTGAGCATCGCGCTCGGAATCTCGGCCGGGCTTCATCACACCCATCAGCAGACCGACTCCGACGGTCGGCCGCTGTACATCGTGCACCGCGACGTCTCTCCGACGAACGTGATCGTCGGCTATGATGGCCGAGTCACGCTGGTGGACTTCGGCGTCGCAAAGGCGGCCGCGGGGACCCACGTGACCCAGGCTGGCACCCTCAAGGGCAAGCTCTCGTACATGTCTCCGGAGCAATGCCGGGCCGAGCATGTCGACCACCGCAGCGACGTCTTTGCGCTGGGGATCCTGCTCTACGAGGCGACCACGCTCACCCGCCTCTTCGCTGGGGACAACGAGGTGGCGGTCCTTCACAAGGTCATCTCCGGCTCGATCGAGCCCCCGTCCTCGCGCCGACGGGGGTATCCGCCCGAGCTGGAGCGGATCGTTCTGCGAGCGCTGCAGCTCGACCCGCAAGCGCGTTACGAAAGCGCAGACGCGCTTCGGCTCGACTTGGCACAGTTCGCGGATCGCATCGGCGTCCGGCCCTCAGAAGACGGGCTCGCCCGCTACGTGCGAGGCCTGTTTGGAGACAAGCCGCTGCCCTGGCGTGATGTCAGCGGGCTGTCGGCATCACTCGAGGAGGACGACCAAACCGTCGCGCTGACGGGCACCGGGGATCGGACCGAGGTCGCACACCATGGGCCAGCGCCGCGCCCGGGTACAACGCAGGTCGCTGACGTCCCCAGCTCGCCACCTCTACACCCCGCCTCGCCGGACCCGCTTCCGGTTGCGGCAAGCCCGAAGCGTCGCCCGTGGGTCGGCGCAGCGCTCCCCGCTGCGGCGGGGCTTGGGCTGGTCGCCTGGATGCTCGCAAAGGACGACCCCCAGACGCCCCCGAGCCGCACGCCAACGGTCGCGGGAACACCCGAGTCCGTCCCCGAGCCCGAGCCCGAACCCCAGCCCGATCACGAGCAGGAGCCCCAGCCACAACCCAA
>CAYGTG010001001.1:0-3489 GCA_964352485.1 uncultured Nannocystaceae bacterium
CCCCGCCGTACTCCTCCATCCTGGCTTTTTCCCACTTCATTTCGCTTAAACGCGTGCAGAGCAGGCTGAGCCTGGAGCGGTTGCGTCGGCGTCACGGCGAGGGCCGCGCGCAAGCGGGCGTCGTGATGGCGGATCGCGCGACGTAGATGGTTCGGTCGTACGCCTCGAGGCGCTCGCGAGCCGCGGCGAGAGCAGGGGAGGCGGGCATGGCGGCCCAATCCGCAGCGGCCACGGCGGCTGTGTTCCAGGCTTTGGCGTCCAGAGCAGCCAACGCGGCCTCCTCGAACGGACCAAGATCGTCCACCGCCACGGCTTCTTCGCGCTCGACGGCTCCTGCCGCCAACGCCTCCTGGAACTGAACGATGAGCTGCCTTCGCCCCGTCCACGGGCACGGGTTCAAATCGAGGTCGGCGACCCCGTCGAAGCGGTAGCCGAGTGTCTCAAGCCGCACGGACGCCACGCGACCCCGCGTGGCGTCGTACTCCGACTGCAAGAACGTCCCCTCGACGAGGAATGCTCCTCCATCCGGTAGACGAAGCGATTTCCTCATGTGTTGGGACCCGCCCCAGACGACCGCTTTGTCGCCAAGACTGAGGGCTCCCTCGCGGTCGCGGTCGACCAAGTTCGCGATGATCGCCTTTTGACGGTAGTGGTGAAACACCGCCGGATCCGCGGACGATGCGAGGCCCTTGGAGCGGATGTTGGCGACCACGGCCTCGATGTAGCGATGCTCGCGTCGTTCCGATCGGGCAGACGGCCGAACGGCGGCGAGCTGCGTTCGTGTAGCCTCGGCCCACTCGGTCGCGTCTCCCTCCGGCTCGAGGGTCGGTGCACCCCGGTCACGCAGATAGGGAAGCACCACATCTCGCGCGGCCGTCACCCAGTCGTGCTCGATGTCGTGCGTTCGTAGCGACAGCGGCGTGTCGGGGTGGTGCCGGTTGTAGGCCCGGATGCCTTCGAGGAGTTCGGTCTTCTCAAAGATCGGGGATCGTCGCGCCGACCTGCGTTCCTTTGCCTCCGCGTCGGACAGCCGGATGTAGCGGTCCATCTCGCGACCCCAGCTGTAGGGCAGCTCCAGACTGACGGTGCGATGGCCGCGGGCGGCGGCGGCCAAGACGATCGCGAGACCCACCCGATCGCTCTCACTGGACCAGTGCCCCTCTCCGATGAGCAACACGTGCGCGTCCGTGAGGAGTTCGGAAAACCACGGCGCTTCCGTCAGCGTAGATGGGTTCGCGTCGCTCAACTCGATTGCTTCGCCGTTCGCGTCCGTCGGAAGGCGCCCCAGTCCAAAGTCCTCCGGCGTGTAGTGAGGCGAGGGGTCCGGTGCGGACTCGGAGCCGCCGGATTCGGCGGGGCCGGTGTTGGGGGCGGAGCTGGGCGTCGCCGGAGGCACACAGGCCAGTAGCCACACCGAGCACGCCAAGACAGACAGTTTCTCCACGCGCGCATGCTAGCAAGCGATGGCCGCACGGCCCGGCGATTGTTGCCGAGACGGAACGGTTTGTCTCCGCTGCGGAGATTGTGCCGCTGCTTGAACGGAGTAGGGTTGCACCGCCGGCGAGGGTCGCTTCGAGCCACGCGCGGCAAGCGAGGCGATGCGCCGGGGACTCGGCGAAGCCGCATTGCACTGGACGTTGTCGCACGACGTCACTCGCACAGCCCCTCGTTCCCGCACAGGGCGAAGAACGGCACCTCACGGCATGTGGTTCCGGTAGGGCAATCGGGCGCGGACAGATCGCACCAAGTGAGGCATTGCGATTCCGCCCCAAACAGGCCGAAGGAGCAGAGTAGCCCCCCTGCACACTCAGCCGCCGTTTCGCAGGCTTCACCCTGGCCGCGGTTTCCCGCCGGCTGGCAGCGGAACAGCCCCTCTTGGGGCGCACACATCTCGCCGTCCGGGCACGCAGAGGGGTTGAACGGGTAGCACTCGCCCACGCCGAAATTGTTTCCGCCCTCGGGCTCCACCATACAAGTCTTGTCGACGCAGAGCAGGCCGGACCTACACTCGAGTCCGACCGTGATCGTCTGCTGGGTTTCGTTCGACGCCTGATCGAAGAATCGGGCCACCATTTCGACGGTTCGGGGCGTGATGCCGACGGTACCACTGACCGTCGCAACGTCATCGAAGGTCAGCTGCAACTGGTACGCGCCCTCGTCCGCGCCCGTGGCGAAGGTTCCAAACACGCTTTCCCCGTCGGGCGTCTCCAACACGCCTCCGATGACGTCGCCAACTCCGTCTGGATCCGTAACGATCGCGCTGATGAGGACGAAGTCCCCTTCGCCTATCGCCGAGACACTCGAGCCGAGGTTCACGATCTGCGGCCCGTCCGGAGATTCAGGGAGATCCGCGTCTGTATCGGAGCTGGGGGCAGGGTCGCCGGACGCGGTCCCGGGGCCGCTGCTCGACCCCGCGTTTGTTGTCGACGCCCCCGAGGACGACCCTTCGGGCCCATCTCCCGTCGACTCCGCGGTCCCAGACGAGCCCTCCGATGGGGCCGAGATCGAGTCGCTGCACGCGCTGCACGCTATCGCCAGAGCGAACGAGAGAATCTTGATGGACGGCCTCACCCCTGCATATTCGTCCGCGGCCTGAAAATGATCCCTGGTCCACTGGGGCACCAGGTCCTCGATCGCACCCCAGCTCCTGCCCAGGCCGCTCAGCTCGGCCTGGTGGACCGCCACACCAGTGGGACGCTCTGCGTCACAGTGGCAACTACAACCAGCTCAGCGCTATCGCGACCTTGAGTTGGTCGGCTTCCCTGCAGAGCGCAAGCAGGAGGTCCGCGTACCTACGATCGTGCTCATCGAGCCCGGTGTGGATGTTGATGCGACGCCGCGCCTCGACCGTGCTAATGCACTGCAGCGGGTTGTCGACATCCTCGTGGTCGATCTCGGCTGGAACAACAACCTCGCTCTCGGCTTGGCCGCCAGAGAGAATCACGTTGACCTGGCCGACTAGTTTCTCGAGAGTTCCTCGCGGGATGTCCGCGCCAAGCTGTTTGGGAGCTTCGCCAGCTGCGACCTCGCGCTTCTCTACTATCCCGTCGCGAGCCTCCGCAATCAGCTTACGGTCGCCGCCGTCAACAAACGTGAGCCCGTCATAGAACTCTCGTAGGACCGGCGGATCCAGAGTCTGTGAAACGAGCCCAAGGAACGACAAGTACGCGGCCTCCCGCTGGTCCTCATCCGGGCGGAGAACCTCGAAAAGTCCGAATGCGAAGGTTGCCGGCACACCCGGCTTATACCAGCTGCGCTGCTCGTCTGCGGAGCAGCCCGCTTCGAGCGCTCGCCGGTGGTTAGAGGGCTCGGTAGGACGCTTCGAGGGACGCCCGGCTCTCAGCGAGAGTCGGGCGCTCTTGCGTCTTCGCTCGCGCCCTCAATCGCAGCGTCCCAGCAGCAGCGTGACCTTGTTCGCGCCCATGTCCGACAGCGCGAGGTCGGGCAGTTCGTCGTCGTCGAACTGGCCGACCGCGAGCGCCGTCACGC
>CAYGTG010001002.1:0-3488 GCA_964352485.1 uncultured Nannocystaceae bacterium
TCTGGCGGGCGCGGGTCGTGTGGGCGGGATGCTCGGGCCGCACGTGGCCCGGGCGCCGTTCGACTTCGCCGTCGCGGTCCCGTTGCACCGCCGCCGCCAGCGGTCTCGCGGGTTCAACCAAAGCGAGATGATCCTTCGCGTGGCGCTGCGCACCGCCGGCCTGCCCCCTGCTCTCTCCGTCCTCCACCGGTCTCGCCACACGAGGCCACAGGTCGGCCTGCCCGCGAACCTGCGTCGGCAAAACGTCGAGCACGCGTTCGCGGTCCGGCCCGCGGTGAGCCTCCCGCTTCGCGGTCGCCGCGTCTTGTTGTTCGACGACGTGGTCACCACTGGGGCCACCCTTCAGGCCGCAGCAGCGCCGCTTCGGGCCGCGGGAGCGCAGGTGTCCTTCCTTGCCCTCCTCCAAGCGGTCGCGTAGCTTGAGCGGCTCGGTGGCCAAGAAGAACAAGAAGAAGAGCTTGGCGGCAGCGGGCACAATGCTCGCGCAAAACCGCAAAGCGCTGCACGAGTATGAGGTACTCGAGCGGTTCGAGGCGGCGCTTGCGCTCGTCGGCTCCGAGGTCAAGTCGGTCAAAGACGGCAAGATCAGTCTCGGCGAGGCCTTCGCCTCCTTTGATCGTCACGAGCTGTGGCTCAACCGAGCTCACATCTCGGAATACGTGCAAGCACACCGGCGCAACCATGAGCCCCTGCGCCGCCGAAAGCTGCTGATGCATCGCCGCGAACTCGACAAGCTCGAGCGCGAGGTGGGACCCGGCGGACTCACCTTGATCCCGCTGGCTGTCTACCTCAAGGGGAGCTACGTGAAAGTCGAACTGGGCCTTTGTCGGGGCAAGCAAATGCACGACAAACGGGCGACCATCAAGGAGCGCGACACCAAGCGAGAGGTCTCCCGCGCCATCCGAGATCGCAGCCGATGACCGACCCACGCGCCGACGCTCTCCAGACCCTCGAAGGCCTGCTCGCGCGCGCGGAGCGAGAGCCGCTCGACGCCCACGCGTGCGCGCGGATGGTGGAGCTGACCGGTCTCGTTCCCGGATGGATCAAGCGCGTGGCCCACACGCTGTCGGCCCAGCGTTCCGCCGCCGCGGTCGATGCACTGCGGCGCATGCAGCCGGGCGTTCCGGGGGTGGTCGAGGGGCTGTATCAAGCCTTCGCCCACGGTGTGGTGCGCTCGCGACCGGGCGAAGCGGACGCCCCCATCTTGTTGGCCCTCGACTTCCGCCGCTCCCGCTCTCGCGGTTTCGAGGACCTCCTGCGTCGCGCCCACTCGGTGTTCGGCGACGGCTTCGAGGCGCTGCGCGTGGCAGGCAAGCTCCACTACCGCATCGCACTGTTCGGAGGACGAGGAACGCTGGCGGGTCGCGCCGCAGCGATCTCCAACGACCTGACCTGGCTGCACGCCAAGCTCGCGCGGCTCAAGGGCACGCGTCTGTGGCTCAACGGCTGGGCGTTCGAGTCCGACGGTTCGTTCAAAGCGCCGGTCCAGGCGCACCTCGTCGGCGGCTGGCTGTCTTGGGCGGCCACCCAGACCCAGACCGTCAGCGCAGCGCGATGAGCCTCGCCGCTGAGATCGTCCGGGCGATCGAAGCCGGGACCCGCCTCATCGTCATGCAGACCAGCGAGGAGGCCCGCGCGGTCGAGCTGCTCGAAGACGTGGCGGACCGGGCAAACACTCACCTGCACACATGGAGCCTGGCCTCGGGGGTGGACGCCGAAGGTTCACCGCGGGCCCTCGCGTCGGTGCTCGAGCGCCCCGCGCCCGGAGTGTGGGCCCTGCTCGACCCGGCGCCGGCGCTCACGGATCCCACCGTGGCCCGAGCGCTCCGGGAGGCGGCATCGCGGGTCCAGGGCCCGGCATGGATCGTCGTCGAGCCACCGGGTGCTGCTGCGTGGAGCATTCCGCCCGAGGCATGGCGCATCGTCCTTCCGACGCCCGATCGCAGCGCATTCGAAGCCGCGCTGGCCGAGATCGGCCACGCGCTAGAGCCCCGGTTTCCGGGCGCCCATGACCTGTTTGAAGAGAACGGACCCGCGATCGCCCGCGCGTTGCTGGGACTGGGCATGCCCAGCGCGGAGCGTCTCGTGGCCGAGGCCGTGCTCGCCGAGGGCCTCGACCCGGCGCGCCTGGTCGACTTCATCACCCGGCACAAGCCATCCCTCGTCCCCACCGAGGGCCTACTGGAGCCAGCACAGGCGCTGCCTGTCGGCACATTGGGGGGCTACGACGGGTTCAAGGCGTGGATGAAGACCCGCGCACTGGCCCTGCTGCCCCAGGCCGAGGCCGCCGGGATTCTCCCGCCCCGCGGCGTCCTGTTGCTGGGGGTTCAGGGCTGCGGCAAGAGCCTGGCCGCACGAACCTGCGCCGATACCCTCGGCCTGCCCCTGTTCCGGCTCGACCCCGGTCGCCTGTTTGGTGGCACCGTGGGTCGAAGCGAGGCCAACCTCCGGCAAGTCCTCGCCTCGCTCGACGCCATGGCCCCCGTCGTCCTGTGGATCGACGAGATCGACAAAGGATTCTCCGGCGCCACGGGAGGACGCTCCGATGCAGGCACCTCCGCCCGCGTCATGGGCGGCCTGCTGACCTGGTTGGCGGAGCGTGCCCGCCCGGTGTTCGTCGTGGCGACCGCCAACGACGTACAGGGCCTCCCTCCAGAGCTGCTGCGTCGGGGCCGACTCGACGAGATCTTCTTCTTCGATCTTCCCGCAGCCTCCGCCCGCGAGGACATTCTGCGGATTCACCTGCAGGAAGAGCCGCGGAAGCGTCTGGGCAGCATTCCCCCGATGACAGAGCCGTGGCCGGCCTTCGCATCGGTGGCCGCTGGCGCGGAAGGATTCTCCGGGGCCGAGATCCAGGCTTCGGTGACCGAGGCGCGGCTGCACGCGTTCGCGGCCAACCGACCGCTGAGCCCGGACGATCTCCGACAGGCCGTCGCCGATACGGTTCCCCTGAGCGTCACGCGGGCCGAGTCGATTCAAGCACTGCGCGCGTGGGCGGTTCATCGAACCCGCCCCGCCGCCGTGTGACCTCGCGGGGCAGGTTGGGGCATACTCCTGGCGTGCTCCCTATCTCGTATGCAGCCAACGTTCGCGCCTTGGGGCGCGGGCTCAAGCACCTCGTGATCGTCGCGCCCGCCAGCACGTTCAAGCGCAAGGCCTCCAAGGCCGTGCTGGCCAAAGCGCTGGGTAAGCGCATGGCGGACTACGCAGGAGCCCTCGCGAGCGAGGCATCCCCTGGCCGTCGTGGCGCGACCGCATCCAGCCTGTTCAAGGCCCCCGGATCCAAATCCGACGGCCCGACGCGGCTGACCGTCGGCGTCCTGCCCGACACGCTCTCTCGCTACAACAGCCCCTCGCGCGCCGACAGCATCCGACACGTCGTCAACCAGGTCGCGCTAGGAAGCACGGGCAAAGTCGGCGTGCTGCTGGTGCTCGATGACGAGGCGCACCTGCTGGCCGCAGCAAACGCAGTGGGCCGGGCCTTGCCG
>CAYGTG010001003.1:0-3478 GCA_964352485.1 uncultured Nannocystaceae bacterium
GACGGAGCAGCATCACGCAGCTGAGCCTCGAGCAAGGTTGTGGTGCCCGGGAGATGCCACCAACGAAAATCACCGCGACCAACCAGTGGCCGCGAGACACCGCCTCGAGCACGACCTCGCCACCATCGACCGCACTCAACCCCTGGTCCGCAACCGCTGGCATGTCCGGGCTGGAGGCGGGCGACGCAGTGCTAAGCCGCGAGAGGTCTTCGGTCATATTGTTCATCCTACGGCATCCCAGAGCCCCCTGAGCTCGGACCGAGCGGTCGTCGACCGTGCCTACCTCGACCTCTCGCCTTGGAGCACGATGGCCAAATCGAGCGCGGCGGTCGCCCAATCGGCGCTCGACGGCTCCACCCAGCTCGTGCACACCGACCTGACCGCACGCTCGATCTCGGCTTTTGCGGGCGCGCTGATGCGAAGACCGCTCGCTTCGCTCGCCCAGCGGCAAGCATCGAGCAGATTGTGATACCAGGCGTCGTGGCAACCGCTCCACTGGACAACGACATCGAGCAAGTCATCGAAACACAACCCGAGCGCCTCGGTCCGACGCTCGGGGTCACGAAGCGAGCGCTTTTTCGAATCGAAAAGTTTCGCCAGCGCATTCAAATAGGCGTGAATATGGTCGAGCTGGAGCAAGATTTCACGAACACAGCGGGCCACGCGCTCGGCGTGTCCTTCTCCCGAAATCGCCGCACCGTAGCTGTGACACCAACACCAGCCGCTTAGCGTTTCGCCCCCAACCACGGGCCCGGCATGCGACCAACGGCCGGTGTGGTTCGCGATCGTCTTCCACACAGCGACCGCATGATCGATCCCGTTTGTGATGGGCTGCCCGCGACTGGGAATAAGCTTCGTGAGCTTCGACTCCAAACTGCGCGCAAGCTTGTCCCGGTCGTAGCGCTCGAGACTCTGCTGCACCGCGTGCCAACGGGATTGCCCACGATGGCCCGGGTACGAATAACTCAGTTCGTCCGTCACGAGGCAACAATCATAACCCACTCATCCGAGCGGGTCCTGGACTCCCCTCGCTGTCGCGCTAAGGTTGCGCGGATGGATGCTCCGGACGCTTTAGCCGCGTATCGTCAGACGCGAGCCGTGATGCAATGGCGCCGTCCGCCGCCGCCTGTCCGCTGGCATCTCCAGCGCCTGTGCCGTGTTCGCCCCGGTTCAACACACGCCGCATGGCCGACCTGGTGGCGCGCCGTTGAACGCCTTCGACGGCCTAACGCCGAGCGCCACGCCAGACTGCGTGAAGCGCTGAGCCAGGCCTACCGGTTCGCCTCGCCTTGGTCGTCGACCGCATCACAACAACCGCTCAGCGCCGAGCTGCTCACAAGCGTGCAAATGACGCGGTTACGGGACGGGCTCAGACCGCCCGCGAGCTCGGCCTTTGCGACGCTCATCTCGGGGCAGGCCGCTCAGCGCTACGGGCCTTATTGGCCACAAGAGTGGTCTGAAGCTGTGCGCGAAGCCAACGATCCAGCCGTTCATCCTTTGGTCCGGGCCTGCCGATTGTACTGCGACATTTGCTTCTACCATCCGTTCGACGACGGCAATGGGCGTGCCGCCCGGGTGTGGCTCAGCGCGGTGTGCTGGCGCGCTCGAATCGGCATTCCCAGTCTCATCCAGCTTTCCCAGTTCCCCCACGACCCCGCGCGCCCCGCTCGGTGCTGGGGGTTTGTGAGCACTGCGGCCAGGAGCCTGTGCGCAACGCATCGATATGGCGCAGACGATAGTGGGTGCGGGCAGGCTCCAGCGTAGGTCTTGGTTTGTGACGATCCAGTGTCGGCTTCCGCAACCGCCAACGATTCTCGCGCCGCAGCGTGCGCGGCACGACGGCGGAGCGCAGTGCGTGGTGGGCCGAGAGCACGCCGTAGTACAGGACGGTGTGGGGCCGCGGCGGTGGGACGAGCGCACACAGCCGGGCGAGAAAGGTGTCGGGGGTCATCTGGGCGGCAGGCTCATCCAGGAGAGCCGACGCGGGCACGGTGTGGGCAGCGGGCACGGGGACCAGGGCACACAGCCGAGCCAAGAAGCGCTGTGGGCTGAAGTCGCGGGCGTGAGGGGGGGATCCTCAGCGGGGCATGAGTTTTGCTAGCCAGGGCATCAGGCGTCGGGCCCGCGTCGGTCCTCGTGTATTGTGAAGGTGTGGGTGTCGCCAACCGTCAGAGCAGGTCGATGCGAGTGGCGCTCCTTCTTTTTGGCGGATCTTTGTTGGCCTGTGCTCCTCGCGGGGACCTCGAGCGCGTCGAGGGGACGAAAGCGTGCAGGGTCGACGAACCGAGTCGCGCGCCGCTCGTCGTTGAATGGCCTTCCGCCGACCGAGCCGCGCTCGAGTCGCGCGCGCGTTCGGGAGCGGTCGTCCTTCGCTACGAGGCCTGTGAGCTGGAGGTGCTCTCGAGCTGTACGGCTAGGGGCGGCTACGAGTTCGAGGCGGTCACACCGAAGCGAGAGCAGGTCTCGATCCGAAGTCGCGATGAACTCCATGCGCGGCTCCCCGTCGGAGCGGTGAGCCTCGAGGCAGCTCTCGACGACAGCGACCGCCTCGCGGTCGATATGACCATCGTTGGGCACGAGCGACTGAGTCGAGGACCCGTGGCGCGCTCGGAGCTGCAAGGACAATGCGAGGACGCAACGCATGTGGTGAGCGGGTTCTCCGTCGGAGCGTTCACGCTCGCCTCGGAACGCGACGCCGTGACGGAGGCTGGCGTCAAGCGGGGAGCTGCCGGGCTTGGCGGCTCGAGGATGCGTGGCAAGACGCTGCTCGCGAGCGATGGCGAGCGCGCGCGATGTACCGCGATCCGACCCGTCGGCGAGGCACCCCATGGTTGCAGTGGCGTGCTGCACATCGAGGCGTCACCGCTCACGGACTCGCCCGCCATCGACCCCGGGGAGCCGGAGGATGGCGACGCTCTGGATGGCCCACTCCAAGCCGGCGTCACGACGTACTCCCGGGACGGGAAGTCCAGGGCGCTGCGGGCTCTGTACTGGGACGAAGCCTTGACGATACCGTTCGTCCTGCAAGGCCAGCAGTGGGAGGCTGTCGTGCGTGCGGCTCCGCTCGAAGGAGGAACGGTCCACGTCAACATCCGACGGGGCGCAGAGGTGATGTACACCCGGCGTTTCCTCCTCGAGCGAGAAGGAAATGCGGGGTGGGTCGACGTTCAGATGAGCGGCGGAAACGGCTTCCGGGTGTCCGTTCGGCCGACACGGCCGGGTCCTTTGTTCCCCGCTCCGGCGTCTCCCGACGAAGACGCCGTGCCCTGAGCCGCATCAGCGGCCTCACGGAGATGGTCCGTGACCTGCAAGCTCGCGCATGGTCGGGCGGTGGGACCGTATGGCTCGCCTCCCCGCCGAAGCTTTCACGGCGAGCTGCACGGTTGTGGTGGAGCAACTTGCCCCGCCGCCATGAACAATCCGACAGCCCGAGATGCCGACGCCAGCGCTCAGGGTGGTCGCGGGGCCCAGCTAGCTC
>CAYGTG010001004.1:0-3476 GCA_964352485.1 uncultured Nannocystaceae bacterium
CATTGAAACAGGAAGACGGCAAACGTCATCAGCCCGATGCGATTGTGCGCTTGCTCGCCCGAGACCGATCCGAGCTCGTTCGTGGGTGCCGGACCGCGACCGAGCGCATCGGCACCATGGACGAGCACTTCTATCGACTCTTCGAACTCTACGGACGGATGAGCGGCCGCACCGACTTCGCTACGCCCGACGCAGCCGACGGTGCACGCGTGCATCCGCTGCGCGTGGCGAGCTGAGGCGCTCCGCTTGTGACGGCCGGGGCCGGGGCCGACTTCCACGGATCCCAGTCGAGCAAGAGCAGCAGTACGAGCCCGCAGTTGAGGAAAAACTCGATGTTCAACAAGAAGAGGTTCGCAGTGTGAAATGCGAGCACCGACAACGTGAACACGACCCGAAAGCGGTCGGACAACAGGGCGCCGAATGCCGCGGTTTCCAGCAGCGTCCCGCCGAACAGGGCCGCGCCCAACACCGCGCTGCTCACTCCGAGGTGCTCGACCACGCTCTGGCCAAAATCCCAGCCGAATGCGCCGTTTCGACCCGCGTTCGAGATCAGGTGTGCGGCCATGGAGTGATCGAAGAACACGTCGGGGGCTCCATGGGCGAGGCGGTACAGCCCCGTCGCCGAGTAGGTCAGCAGCAGCGCAAACGTCAGGATGTTCAGCGGCAAGGCGGGCGATGGACAACGAGGTGTTCGCGTCCGGTTCAGACTCATCGAGGCGTGCGCCGGAACGAATGCCAACACCATTGTGCAGTAGACCAGCAGTAGCTCTCGGTGGGAGTTCGCGCCCATCGAAAGCGTGGCCTCGAAGGACACGAACGCGAGTGCACACAGCGGAGCGAGGAACCTGTACCCCCGCAGGCCCAGGCTGCAGGCCAGGCTCAAGCCCACGAGTGTCCACCGCAGCACCGAGAGTCCTTCATGACTCTGCAGCTGCGCCCGGAGTTGGGCTGGCACACAGAGCAGGACGCCGCGAGGTTCGAAGATGTCCGGCGGAAAGAGCGCTAGACGCTCCAGCGGGGTCGACAGCGCGTAGACGAGCACAAGCCCGAACACGACGATCCGAACGACACCCAGCTTCTCGCCGGAGGCGTTTCGATGGAGCTGGATGGGGGGGCTCATCGTTCGGATGCACCCACGGAGAGTTCTGAACGCATCCACTGCTGCCGTGCGGAGCACTTCATACGGCTCGGCGCCTGCGCCGGGCTCGAGCAGCGCTCGATCGAAACCGAGTGCGCCAGACCGTGCCCCGCGTAGCGTTCGTGAACGCGCACAACGCCGAGCAGCACGGAGAGCGCCCTGTAGATGTCGTCGTCGCTTCCGGACCGCCAAGCGCGTTCGAATCGCTCTCGAAGGTGGCGGTCGATCGAGGACGACGCGACGTCGGAGACCTCGATCGCGGGCATCAATCGATGCTCGCCCGCACCGTCGTGCGCGAACACGCGGTACTGGACCAGCTCCCCTTGAGGTGAGCGGCCGAACATTCCCCAGCTGAGAAACGGGTGAAGCGCCCGCGGTGACTTGGCGACAATCCCCAGGCAGAGCAAGAACGGCAGGAGGCCACAGGCGAGCTTGTGCCCGGTCGAAAGACCCGAGAACCGCTCCTGAGCCCATCCGAACCAGACCGTTGCGAGCGCGCTCGCAAGGAGCAGAGCTTCGAGCAGGTAGGGCAGCCAGCTCGGACCCAGGTTCTGGATGCCGGTGCAGGCGGTGGCGACGAGTCCGACGAAGAGCGTGAGACTACGCCTCATCGCATCGATCCCTACCACGGACGGTTCCGTGGGCGTCGCGGTTGCGGTGAACCGGTTGCGCTTGGCCACACTGCCGCCGCGCGGGTACCCAGGGCTGAGAACCACGTCGCAGGCAGGACCCATGGGTCCGTGGTACCCGATCTGTGACATGGCGTATCCGGAACAAGCACCTGCTTGGGCCCGTCGGCTCTCCGGTTTCATTCATCGCCATGCCGTCGCAATCTTGGTCGTGTCGCTGGTCTTTGCCGCTGTGAGTGCGGCCGCGGCGAGTCAGCTCCGAGTCGACCAGGAGCTGCGCCGCTTGCTGCCGGAGACGTTCCCCAGCGTCGAGCGACTCAATCGACTTGACGCCCGCGCGGGCCAGCAAGCCGACTTGTTCGTGACGATTCGCTCTCCCTCGCGTGAGGCCAACGTGGCGTTCGGCGAGGCTGTTGTCATCGCGTTCCAAGACAACCCGAGCCTGCGTCACGTCAGCTTTCGACGAGACCTCAGCTTCTTTGAGGACAACGCACTGCTGTACGCCAGCTTGGGCGACCTGTTGGACCTTCGCCGCCGCGTCATCGCTCGTATCCGTGAAGAGGTTCGCAAGGAAGCCTTCGGCGATTTCGCCAGCGACGATTCCTCCGACTCGCTTGGGTTCGAGCCCGACGAGATGCGGGAGCGGTACAGTCCCTCGGAGGCATCCTCAGAGTACATGGAGGCGGACGAGGGCCACCTCATGGTGGTTCGCATGCGGCCGAGTCGCCCCGCGACGGACATCGAGTTTTCGCGGGCGTTGACCTTGGAGGTGGAGGCCACGATCGAAGAACTCGAACCCACAGGCTTTCACCACGAACTCACCGTCGAGCTCAACGGCAGCTACGTTCAAAACCAGAAGCGGATTCGCAACGTGCAGGAGGAGGTCCGAGCCGGGTCGGTCGTCGCCGTCGTTGCGCTGGTGCTCACGCTCGCGCTGTACTTCCGCAGCGCCCGCGCTGTTGTGCTGATCATGCTGCCGCTGCTGATTGCGGTGATGGGTGCGCTCGCGTTTGCATGGCTCGCGTTTGGGGTCCTGAACATTGTCTCCGCGTTCATCTTCGCGGTGCTCTTGGGGTTGGGCATCGACTTTGGAATCCATGTTCTCGCCCGTCTGCGGCAGGAGAGGTCCCGCGGGCTGGGCTCGGAGCAGGCGCTGGCCGTGACGTTGGCGACCAGCGGCAAGACGACGGCCGCCGGTGCGGTCAGCACGGCGCTGGCCTTCGCGGCGCTCTCGGTCGCGGACTTTCAAGGCTTCGCGCAGTTCGGACAGCTCGCCGCTGTTGGCGTCGTCCTGTCCATGACGGGGGTCATCTTCCTGCTCCCGGCCGCGCTGCTGATGTTGGATCGCGTGTGGCCCTGGAGACCTACGCCCAAGCCCAAGGCGCCCCATGGGCTTGGGCGGTTCGCTCGTGTCTTGTCCATCGTGTCGGTGCTCGTCGCGGTGGTCGGCACCGGGATCGCAGGGTGGGCGGCTGTGAACCTAGGCGAACTCGAATACTTGCATGACCTCAAGAAGCTGGGCCCGGTCCGCCCGAAACCAGCAGGACCTCGCCGGGCTGGATATCGCGACGCGGTGGGCAGGGCGCAGACCGTCGACCCCGCGATCGTGTTGGTCGACACGACGCAGCAGGCCGTCGAAGTCCAGCGCCAGCTCGAAGCGCTCCGCATGATGACCGTCGAGGAGGTCGAGACGTTCGACCCGCGCAACC
>CAYGTG010001005.1:0-3474 GCA_964352485.1 uncultured Nannocystaceae bacterium
GGCTTGTACGGGGGGCGGGAGGACGTCACCTTCCAAGAGCAGCAGGGCAACCCGCGACAGCGACTCGCGGTGCTGCAGCAAGACGACAAATCGACACACAAACTCGCGCAACAGCACGACCTGTTCCTCGGGGACATCGTAGGCGTGACGTCGGGAGGGGCGTCGTACGCGAGGCCGGGGGCGGCTCCTGCGGACACCGACGCCGAGGACGAGCGCTCCGCACCGCGCACAGACGTTGAGGAACTCGATTTCGCGGAGCTCGAGGAGGTGGAAGACGCTGCGCATGACGAGTCCGGGCCCCCTCCCGCCGCGCGGGATTCCGGGGTGGATCGGCTCGCGGCGGTGAAGGCCGAAGCGGAGCAACTCCAAGCCGCGATTCCCGGCAAGGAGCTGGGAGCCCATGCACCAATATCGATGCACGGCCTGCCCGAGCCTGCTGAGGCGGCGCCGACGCGTCCAATCGACGTCGACGGACCCGAGGGGTTCACCCCGGAGCCGCGCGACCTCACGCCTCCGCCGCAGGACCTCGCAGACCACACGCCGGCCCCCCAAGAACTCAGCCTCGATGACGTCGAGGGGTCGAAGGACGGAGACGCGTCAGCGAGCTCGAACCGGGGGATCCCGCCGACGTATCCGGAATTCAACGTCATCCCGGACTACGATCAGCCGGTGGGGCCCGAGACCCCGTCGGGTCCGGAACCCGCGCAGTCGGGGCACACGATCGTCGCTTCGTTCGAAGACCTGGGGTTGCCGGCACCGTCCGCCGACCCAGCCGGGGCGGTGGCACCATCGGCCCCAGGCGACTTCGCTGTGGTGCCAAGCTTCGGCGGTCCGCAGATCGGGGCTGGGTTCACGATGGTCGCCAGCTTCGATGCTGAGGCCGAGGCCAACGTCTCAGGGAGCAGCACCATCATCGCCACGGCAGGCGATATCGAGGCTTGGCGATCGGCAGGGGTTGCATCGGCCGAGCCGCCGGGCGCCTCGGATGCCGTCATCCCGCCCGAATTCGACGAGGAGCAGACGGGCACCTACACGCCAGCGCCGGGTTCACTCCCGCCGCTTGGACCCCTTCCCCAGGCTCCGCCGGTCGGCGCACCTGGGCTCCAAGACGAGGCTCTGACCGCGATGCGGGTCGGGCGTGGCGCTCACCCGACCGGCGCTGGGTTCGAGCTCAATCCTCGAGGACCTGCGCCGGTGCCGGTACCGTCCGCATCCACGGTGGCTGTCACGGTTGGCCCGCCGGGCCCATCGTCTCGCGGTCAGACGAGCCACGACAAGGGCGGCCGACCGGGGCCTCCGCCGAAGCCGGCAGCCTCGGTTCCACCTCCTAAGCCCGACCCGTCGGTCGCACCGCCACTACGAGGCAGCGGCTCGGTCGCGCCCGCGGTGCCGGCCGTCCCGCGCCGCTCGCTCGTGGAAGACGCGCTCGCGGAACTCAAGCGCAAGACCGACTCAAGACGCAAAAAGCGAGACACGCTCTCGCCCATCGAAGAAAAGGCAAAGGCGCTCGCCGAGGAAAAGAAGGCCGTCAAGCAGGAGCGGCGACGTCGCCGGCTTGGGAACGCCGAGCTGGTCGACCCCGCGATCGCAGACCTGTACAAGGCCGCGATGACCGACCTGTCGCGAAGTCGAGACTGACCCTGATGACCTACGATTTGATCGTGGTGGGTGCCGGACCGGCGGGGTCCGCCGCCGGGGTGACCGCTGCCCGCGCTGGCGCTCGAGTGCTGGTCGTGGACCGAGCGAACTTCCCCAGGCCGAAGACATGCGGAGACGCGCTCTCGAACCGAGGTGCTGAGGTCGTCGATCGCATCGTCGGAGAGAAGAACGCCTTGAGCCGGGTCTCCCATGCCGTCGTACACGGTGCGGTCGCGGTGTTTCCCGACGGTGCTCGCATTCATCGGGGGTTCGGTGGCCACGATGGGTACATCGTGCCCAGGCACGCGCTCGACGGTCTGCTTCGCGCGCAGCTCGAGGGGGCAGGGGCCGAGGTTCGCGAAGGCGCTCGGGTCGAACGATTGCTCTCGAGCGGCACGGACATCGTGGGAGCACAGGTTGAAGGCGAGCGCGTGTTCTCGCGGGCCGTGATCGCGGCGGATGGCCCGGGTTCCGTGGGCTTGCGAGCGCTTGGGGTGCCGTATCGCCGCGGGCGCAGCCTGGCGGTGGCGATCACCGCGTACTACGAAGGGGTCGACTTCGGTGACGACGAGGGTCGCACCGAGCACTACTTCGAGCCGGATCTTCGCAGCGGCTACGGATGGGTGTTTCCGCCAGTCGAGGGCGAGTCCAACGTGGGCGTCTACCAGCGCTCCGACGCATTCGAGCACGGGCCCCGCAAGCTCGGGGCCTGGCTGGAGGAATTCATCGCGCGTCACCCCGAGCGCTTTCACCGAGCACGCCGAGTCGGGAAGACGCGAACGTGGTCGCTCCCCCTCGCGATCCGGCCCGGCCCGCCCGGAGGCCCTGGGCTGCTTCTCGCCGGTGATGCGGCGAACAGCATCGATCCCCTCTCGGGCGAGGGCATCTGGCAGGCGCTCGATTCGGGCGAGCTTGCGGCCCAGATCGTGCTCAAGGCCCTGGACAGCAAGGGGCTGACGATGCGGTGGGTTCGGCAGTACCAGGCGCAGTGGACCGCCCGAATCGGGGCCACGTCGATGGTCCGCCTGGGCATCCAAGACGCGATGGATCGCTTCATCACGAGCGGTCTGTACCGCAGCGGGCTCGCCCGTGGTCTGCTGCGCCGCGCCTACTCGAGCGAGGCGTTCGAAGTGAGCAAGAAACTCAAGTAGTGTCGCTGCGATGAAGCCCCTCCGTACGCCTCGCGAGCGCGCCCGCTTTGCGGTCGCACTGCTCGCCGTGTTGGGGATGCAGGTCGGGTTGTTCTTCTACTTTGGCGGCGCGTTCCTGTTCTCGGACGTGCCCTACGCCGGCCTCGATTTCGACACCCACATCACCCAGGCCTACCGCGTCGTCGAAGGCCTCGAGCGGTTCAATCGGACCTGGGTCTACGACGTCCAGCTGCTCGCGGGCGCGCCCAACGGCGTCATTTTCGACGCCGACAACAAGGGCTGGTCGCTGGTGACGTACGCGGGCAAGCAGCTCGGGCTCTCGCAAGGCTTGTCGTTCAATCTGTTCATCTTGGCGGCGCACGCCGGGGTGGTCCCGCTGGTCTACGCCGGCGGGCGCCTGCTTCGCGTGGGTCCGTGGGGGTCTCTGCTCGCAGCCGCGTTCGCGGTCCTGTACTGGAACTTCGACTCGTGGTCCCACTGGTGCTGGTACGTCGGCATGATCGCGTACGGCTTGGCGAGCCTCGTGTTCGTGCTTCCGCTGGGGTTCTTCTATCGCTGGTCCGAGGAGCGCAAGCCGTGGCAGCTCGCGGCGACCGCGATGAGCCTCGCGCTCGCACACCTCATCCATCCGTACACGTTCTTCATCTTGGTGTTTCCGATGCTCGCGCTGTACGTGCGGGCGTTC
>CAYGTG010001006.1:0-3473 GCA_964352485.1 uncultured Nannocystaceae bacterium
GGCTTCCGGGGACAGGTCGATTTCGGTTTTAACCGGCGATCGCCCGTGGCAGGGTAGGAGGGCGATGCAGCTCGCGCTCTTCAGAACTCCGCCCCCCGAGCGTCGGCGAACGTCGGCCTCGGTGAGGGTGGGGGGACCTTCGGTCTCCACGAAGGGGAAGAGAGGGCTTGAGGTTCGGTTGCAGCAGCGGGCCGATGCGCTGCCCATCGTCAGTGACCCGCGGCTGTCGTTTCTGAAGCCGTCGCCGCCGAGCCTTGAGAAGGAGGGCAGGGGGGAGGTCGAAGCGAAGGCCCCCGGGCTCGACCGCCGCATTGAGGAACCCCCCGCAGTCGAGTCCGAAGTCGGCGAGGTCGTCAGCGAGCTCGACATCGGGGCAGGGGAGGGCGCTTCGGCCGAGCTGGCCCCGCACCCGACCCGCGGCAAGCTCCTGCCACCCGAGGTCCTCACCGAAGTCGAGATTCGGGCGCTCATCGGCGCGTGCTCGACTCGCGGGATCACCGGGCATCGGAACCGGGCGTTGCTCGCGATCCTTTGGCGCACCGGGGTCCGGATCTCCGAAGCGCTCGAGCTGCGGCCGCATGACGTGGATTTCAAGAACGGCACCGTGCGGGTGCGCCTCGGGAAGGGGCTCAAGCCGCGGACGACGGTGCTCTCAGACCTCGACGTGCTGCCGCTGATTGAGCGCTGGCTCGAGGAGCGCGGAAAGCTGCAAGCCGTGGGGCAGGGGGCTCCCCTGCTGTGCACCCTCAAAGGGACGTCCACTGACCCGAGCTACGCCCGGCATTTGCTGCCTCGACTGGCCCAGCGGGCCGGCTTAGAGCGGCGCGTTCACCCGCACGGACTCCGGCACACGCACGCGGCCGACCTGGCGCTTGCCGGAGTGCCGGTGCTGGCGATCCAGCAGCAGCTCGGGCATTGCTCGCTGGTCACGACCGCCAACTACCTCCGAAGAGTCGGCGTGCGACTCGACCTCGCCCGTGCGATTCGAGGGCAGCAGTCAGCGCCGGCGTCGGGGCCCTTCGGCCGACTCAAGAACCCCAACCCCGCTCCAGCACGCGGTAGTAGCCCCTAACAGAAGCAACGTGCGAGCGACTGGGCCTCAACGACGCTGGATTCCGCGCAGACCGGACAAAGGATGCGGACTACTACTGGAGCGGCGAGGTTTCGCTGAAGCTGTTGCGCGAAGCGTCGCCCCTGGTGGCGTTGGAGCTGGCCCGACAGGGCAGGCTCAACCCCGGTGACGAGTGGTCTGTGGACTCCGGACCGCAACCGTAGACGCGGGCGGATCAGGCTGAGAAACTGCGCGCCCGCGGTCGTAGCGCCCTGCGGCGACCGTCCGCATGAGTGCCAACGCTTCTCAACTCGCTTCCTACATTTGGTCCCTTGCCGATCTGCTGCGTGGGGACTTCAAGCAGTCGCAGTACGGGCGGGTGATTCTGCCGGTGACGATTCTGCGGCGGCTGGAGTGCGTGCTGGAGAAGGGGAAGCCGGCGGTGCTGAAGAAGGCGGCGCAGCTAGAGGGGATGGGGGACCTGGAGGACTCGGCGCGGGACAAGTTCCTGCGCAAGGCGAGCAAGAAGCGGTTCTACAACACGTCGGAGATGAGCCTGGCGAAGCTGGGGACCTCGGACATCAAGACGAACTTGATGAGCTACGTGGACAGCTTCTCGACGGACGCGCGGGAGATCTTCGAGTACTTCAAGTTTGGGGAGTTCGTGGCGGCGCTGGACGACGCGAACCTGCTGTTCAAGGTGATTCAGCGGGTGTCGGCGATGGACCTGAGCCCGGAGACGATCACGAACCACGACATGGGGGTGGTGTTCGAGGAGCTGATCCGGAAGTTTGCGGAGAGCTCGAACGAGACGGCGGGGGAGCACTTCACGCCGCGGGACATCGTGAAGCTGACGACGTCGCTGCTGTTTGCGGAAGACGGGGAGGCGCTTGCGGGGGAGGGGATCATCCGCACGATCTACGACCCGACAGCGGGCACGGGCGGGTTCTTGTCGGCGGCGATGGAGTACATCCTCGAGCACAACCCGGGGGCGGTGGTGCGGGTGTTTGGGCAGGAGCTGAACCCGGAGAGCTACGCGATCTGCAAGGGGGACATGCTGATCAAGGCCCAAGACGTGGACCGGATCCGGCTGGGCAACACGCTGAGCGACGACCAGCTGAAGAACAAGCGCTTCGACTACATGCTGTCCAACCCGCCGTTTGGGGTCGACTGGAAAAAGGTAGAGGGGGCGATCAAGAAGGAGCACACGGTGGAGGGCTTCGACGGGCGCTTTGGGCCGGGGTTGCCGCGGGTGAGCGATGGGTCGCTGCTGTTCTTGATGCACCTGCTCAAGAAGCTGCCGGACTACGACCCAGCGGCGGGGGAGGGCACGGACAAGCAAGGCGGACGGGTGGGCATCATCCTCAATGGCTCGCCGTTGTTCACGGGCGGTGCAGGAAGCGGGGAGAGCGAGATCCGGCGGTATGTGCTGGAGAACGACCTGCTGGAGGCGATCGTCGCGCTGCCTACGGACATGTTCTACAACACGGGGATTGCGACCTACGTGTGGCTGCTGTCGAACAAGAAGCCTGCCGAGCGTAAGGGGAAGGTGCAGCTGATAAACGCCGTGCACCTGTATCAGAAGATGCGCAAGAGCCTGGGCTCGAAGCGGCAGGAGATCGGGGACGAGCACATCAAGCTGATCACGCGGACGTACGGTGGCTTCGAGGCGGTGGAGCCGTATGGGCTGGATGAGCCGGGGGAGGACGACAAGCCGAAGGGGCGCTCGAAGAAGAAGGCGGAGAAGAAGACCTTCGGCAGCAAGATCTTCGACACGCACGAGTTCGGCTATCGGCGGATCACGGTGGAGCGCCCGCTGCGGCTGTCGGTGCAGTGCTCGGACGAGCGGCTGGAGGCGCTGCGGTTTGCGACGGGGTCGGTGGGGGCGGCGATGGAGCGGGTGTATGCGGAGTTCGGTTCGGGCTGGGATGAGGACGGGTATGGCGTGCTCGGGGAGGTGGAGACCGAGGTTCGGGCGCTGGTGAAGGCGGAGTTTGGCGGGCTGAAGGAGAAGGCGGTGAAGGAGCTGCTGGCGGAGAAGACCTGGGCGGTACAGCGGGGGCTGTTGGGGAAGGCGAAGCTGCTGCAAGCGGAGATAGGGGAGGACGTGTGCCGCGACTATCAGGCGTTCGAGGCGGCGCTGAAGGGGGCGATGAAGGCGACCGGGGTGAAGCTGGACGCGAAGGAGAAGAAGCAGCTGGTGGCGGCGGTGAGCTGGACGGATCCGGAGGCGGAGCCGGTGGTGAAGAAGGTGCTGAAGGCGAAGGCGGATCCTCGGTATGGGGCGTTTGAGTACCGGGGGAAGGTTGTGGAATTTGTGGGGGATAGTGCGTTGCGGGACAGCGAGGACGTGCCGCTGACGGCGGAGACGGCTCGTGGGAGCGGGGTGGATGCGGTGAACGAGGCGTACTTCGACAAGGAG
>CAYGTG010001007.1:0-3470 GCA_964352485.1 uncultured Nannocystaceae bacterium
GCACCAGCTTCGGACGCAAGGCGCAGGAGACCGCGTGGAAAAGCGCCGAGGTCGCTGCCCTGCAGCAGCTCCATGGCGATGTAGGCCCGCCCGTCTGCGTCCCCGACGTCATAGATCGACACGACGGCGGGATGGTCGAGCTTGGCCTGGGCACGCGCCTCTCGGCGTGCGGCGACCGTCGGGGCGCCACCGCGCAGGATCTTCAGCGCGACCTTGCGTTCGAGCTCGGTGTCGAACGCCTCGAAGACCTCCCCTTCCGCCCCGCGCCCCAGCGCACGCAGCAGGACGTAGCGCTCCACCAGCTGGCCGAGGACCGTCGCGCTGGACTGCGGCCCGTCGGGCTCGGACGTCAGCGGTCTGGTGGGGTCGATGTCCACGGACGAGACGGTACCAGCGTTCCCACGTGCCTGGCATCGCGTGCGTGACCCGCCCACCGGTGGCATGGTGCAACGCGTGTCCCGTCCGATTCGAGGCCGCTACGCGCCGAGCCCAACGGGTCGCCTTCACCTGGGCAACGTTCGCACCGCGCTGCTCTCGTGGCTGCAGATTCGCGCCTTGGGCGGGACGTACGTGATGCGAATCGAGGATGTGGACACCGGCCGGTCCCGGCCTGAATTCGAAGCCACCCTGCTGCAGGATCTGCGGTGGCTGGGCCTGGACTGGGACGAAGGCCCCGACATCGGCGGGCCGCGCGGCCCCTACCGGCAGTCGGGGTGTTCCAAGCGCTATGCCGACGCGCTCACGAGGCTGCGCACGTTCGAGTGCACGTGCACGCGCAAAGAAGTCCGAGCCGCGGCCGCCGCCGGGGTGGGCCTCGAGCCGGTCTATCCGGGCACCTGCGTCGCGGGACCGACCCATCCGCAGCGAGCCCGAGCGGTCCGTTGGCTGCCTCCGGCGGAATCCGTCTCGGTGACCGACGCGCGGATGGGGACCCTCACCGAGAACCTGCGGCGCGACGCGGGCTCCTTCTTGCTGCGCCGCACCGATGGTGACTGGGCCTACAGCCTCGCGGTCGTGGTCGACGATGGCTTCATGGACATCACCCACGTGCTGCGCGGAGCGGATCTGTGGACCAGCACCCCGCGCCAGGTGGGCTTGGCCGCTGCGCTGGGCCTGCCCGCACCCGCGTTCACGCACGCGCCGCTGCTGCGCGGGCCCGATGGAGAGAAGCTCAGCAAAAAACACGGCGCGCCCGACGTGGCGACGCTCCGAGAGGCTGGAGAGGACCCCAGGCGGGTCGTAGCCTGGCTGGCCCGCTCGGTCGGATTGGTCACAGAGGGCGTTCGGACCGCTTCGGCCGCGGAGCTTGTCGCGGATTTCTCCGTCGAGGCGATCGAAGAAGGACCGCCTCCGCCGAGCCCCGAGCCGTGGCGCTTGTGAGCCGCGGCCGGTCCCGGATACAACCCCCGATGTGCGTCGTTTGCTCTCTCCCTTGGCCTGCGCGTTGTTGCTCACCCTCGGCGGCTGCAACAAAGACACCTCGCTGTCCGAACCGGTCGGTCCCGAGGCCCCCGTGACGGCCCCCGATCCCGTCGTGAGCCTGGTCTATCCCCAAGCACAGCGGATGGAGCACGTGGATACGTACCACGGCACCCCCGTCCCCGATCCGTATCGCTGGCTGGAGGACATCGACAGCGCGCAGACCCAGCAGTGGGTTCGTGCGCAGAACGAGCTGACCTTCGGCGTGCTGGAGGACATCGAGGCCCGAGATGCGCTGCGAAAGCGCCTGACCACGCTGTGGGACTACGAGCGATGGGGCGTCCCTCGCAGGCGCGGCGATGTCTACTTCGTCAGTCGAAACGACGGCCTGCAGAACCAGGCGGTGCTCTACACCATGAAGAGTCCGACGGACGTGCCGCGGCCGCTGCTGGACCCGAACACGTTGTCCAAGGATGGAACCGTGGCCCTGTCGGGAACCTGGCCCAGCCGCGACGGCAAGTACCTCGCCTACGGCGTCTCCGAGGCGGGCTCAGACTGGCAGACATGGCGGGTTCGAGACGTGGCCACCGGCAAGGACACCGGTGATGCGCTGGGCTCGATCAAGTTTGCCTACGCCGCCTGGACGCCCGACGGCAAGGGCTTCTACTACGCGCGTTACCCCCAGGCGAAGCAAGGCGACGAGCTCGAGCAGCTCAACTACGATCAGAAGCTCTACTACCACCAGCTAGGCCAGTCTCAGGACGAGGACATCCTGATCTACGAGCGACCCGACCACAAAGACTGGGGCTTCGATGGCTCGGTCAGCCACGATGGGCGCTTCTTGGTCATCACGGTGCGACTGGGCACGGACCCCAAGAAGAGCGTGATCGTCTCGGACCTGCGCCCGGGCAAGGACAAGAAGCACTCCAAGCCCAAGGCGAGGTTTGTCGAGCTGCTGCCGGACTTCAAGGCCGCCTACGACTTCATCGGCAACGAGGGCGACACGCTGTTGTTTCGCACCAACGACGAGGCCCCTCGAGGACGCATCATTGCGATCGACATCAAGAAGCCGGGTCGCGAGCACTGGCAGGAGCGGGTCGGCCAGCAGGAGGCCACGCTTCGCGGCGCGGGAATCGTGGGGGGCCGGCTCGTGCTGAGCTACCTCGACAAGGCGGTGAGCAAGGTCTCGATTCATGCGCTCTCCGGCAAGCACGAGCGGGACGTCGCGCTCCCTGGCCTGGGGACCGCCAGCTCGGTGCTTGGAGAGGAAGAACACAACGAGGGCTTCTTCTCGTTCACCAGCCTGGCGACCCCGGCATCGGTCTATGGCATCGACGTCGCCAGCGGTGCCGTCTCTGCGTTCAAGTCGCCCAAGATGGCCTTCAACCCGGAGGATTTCACCGTCTCACAGGTGTTTTATCCCAGCGCCGATGGCACCTCGATCCCGATGTTTATCGCCCACAAGAAGGGCATCACGCCGACGGGGGACAACCCGACGTACCTCTATGGCTACGGTGGGTTCAACATCCCGCTGACCCCGTCGTTCTCGGTCCCGAACTTGGTCTGGATGGAGATGGGGGGGGTGTTTGCCATGCCCAACCTGCGCGGCGGCGGTGAGTTCGGAGAGGCCTGGCACCAGGCGGGAACCAAGCTCGACAAGCAGAACGTGTTCGACGACTTCATCGCCGCGGCGCAGTACTTGATCGCACAGGGGTGGACGGCACCGGAGCATCTGGCGATCGGTGGACGCAGCAACGGAGGGCTCTTGGTGGGCGCGACCATGACGCAGCGTCCTGAGCTGTTCGCGGCGGCCCTGCCCGGCGTCGGCGTGATGGACATGCTGCGCTTCAACAAGTTCACCATCGGCTGGGCATGGGAGAGCGACTATGGATCCCCCCAGGACCCCAAACAGTTCGAGGCGCTCCTGGCCTACTCGCCGTATCACAACCTCGACAAAGGGACGGACTATCCGGCGACCATGCTCTACACCGCCGCCCCCGCCGCCCCCGTGCTCCCGGCCCACCCCAACAAGAATGCCGCCCCAGTGCAGC
>CAYGTG010001008.1:0-3467 GCA_964352485.1 uncultured Nannocystaceae bacterium
CTTCGAGGTCCCGAACAACCGGGTCAGCTCACCATCGATGATCTCCTCGTCCATGCCTGCGCCGCTGTCGACAATGACGAGCTCGAACACGACCTGGGCCGCAGCATCTCCACGATGTTGGTGCAGCTCGACCTCGACGAGGTCGCTGCCGGCATCCATCGCGTTTTGGACCAGCTCACGCAGGAAATCGTAGGGCGAGGCGAACTGGCCGACGAGGCGCCCCAACAGCGCATGGGTGTCCTCGCTCAAGGCTGGAGCAGCGCCTGGAGGTCTTCGTCGTCCTCGGCGAGATCCGCGATGGTCTGCGGGATCAGCTGCGAGGGGATCGCCTCGCCTTTACCGCGGCGCACAGCCCAACGCTTGCGTGACTGGTATCGACCCGTGCCGGTCGGGTCGCCTTTGACCAGCAGGCAGTGGTCGAAGCCCTTGGAGGGCTTGCACGACTCGAAGCGCAGACGCGCTTTGGAGCCGTCTTGGAGGAAGACCAGGTCTGCACCGCCCGAGCGCGGCGACCAGGTGAACACGTCGTGGACGCCGCGATACAGCGAACCGGTGAGGAACGCGCCGATGTATTTGCCGTCCTTGGCCTTGGTCGCCAGAAACGCGCTGATCGGCTGCTTGGGGCTGGTCGGGACGGTCGAGATCCACAGCCGCTCCGCCGCCGTCGCGTCATCCTTGCTTCCGCATCCGGCGAAGCCAAGTGCGACCAGACTCACGAAAATGGTGCGGGCAACCCTGCGGCTCATGCCACTACGTTGACAGGTGGCGAGACCGCCAGCAACCCGGCCATGGGCAGTGGGGGGCTCGAAACGTTGCGGCTCGCCGCCGCGCACGGTACTGCTTCTCCAAACGGCCCAGGGGCCCAATATCCATGACGAAATACCTCTGTACTCCGCAGACTTACCGGGGCCTTGCGCTCGCCTCGATCGCCGCCCTCGCGCTGGCTTCGGGCTGTGAGGAGGACCTCTCCGCCGACGGTCCTCCCCAGTCCGCCGTGCCTCGCACCTACGGTGATGCTCCGGCTGCCGGTGCTCCCGCGGCTCCACAGGTCAACCCCGAAGCGGTCCTCATCGCCGCGAGGCCGCTGTTCGGCGCCCTGGATTCCGAGGCCAAGAGCGAGGCCAACCCGTGGACCAAACCCAAGGCGGACCTGGGACGGATGCTCTACTACGAGACGCGGCTGTCGAAGAACCACGACATGTCCTGCAACTCATGCCACGACCTGGCGAACTACGGCGTCGACGTGCGCGAGGTGGACGGCAAGCGCGCCAAGACCTCCGAAGGACACAAGAAGGCCTTTGGGGACCGGAACTCCCCCACCGTCTACAACGCGGCGTTCCACCTGGCGCAGTTTTGGGACGGCCGTGCGGCCGATGTCGAGGAACAGGCCAAGGGCCCGATCCTCAACCCGGTCGAGATGGCGATGGCGGACGAAGCCACCGTCGTCGCGACGCTGAAGTCGATGCCGGGCTATGTCGACGCGTTCAAAGCCGCGTTCCCGGGCAGCACGGACGCGGTCACCTACGACAACATGGCGAACGCGATCGGGGCGTTCGAGCGCAAGCTGGTCACCCCGAGCAAGTTCGATGCCTTCATCGCCGGTGACGCCAGCGCCCTGACCGGTGCCGAGGCCGCAGGACTCAAGACATTCATGGATGTCGGCTGCACGCAGTGCCACTCCGGCGCGCTTCTGGGTGGAAACCAGTTTCAGAAGTTGGGCTCCGTCAAGCCGTGGCCGAACGCCAAAGACGAGGGCCGCTTTGCGCTGACCAAGTCCGCGCCGGACAAGTTCTCGTTCAAAGTCCCGTCCTTGCGCAACATCACCGAGACCGGCCCGTACCTCCACGACGGCTCCATCGAGAGCCTCGAGCTCATGGTTCAAAAGATGGCCGAGCACCAGCTCGCCAAGGGCTCTCTGAGTGCCGAAGAGACCCAGTCGATCATGGTGTTCTTCGGCGCGCTCAAGGGCGACGTCGACGCCGCCTACATCAAGGCGCCCACGCTGCCAGACAGCGGCCCCGACACCCCGGCGCCCGACGCTACCTAGAGAGGCGCACCACCAAACGCCTCGATTCCATTCGGGGCAAAGCGACCCGATCGTCTCAAACGGCACCGCTGTGTCCATGCACAGGCGGACGCTGTTCGGGACGAGAAGGTGCGATCGGGAACGTCTACATGCTAAATTTGGCGGTGATGCGCACCGGATTCCCATTTGTCGTCGCAGCCCTCTCGTGCGCGCTCGTGCCCGGCTGCAGCGAGCCCGATGCAGCCACCCAGAACGGCCAGCAGACCAAGTCGATCGGTCCCGAGGGTGGGGTTCTCGAAGCTGGTGCCCTGCGCGTCACCATCCCTCCGGGGGCGCTCGGCGGGCTGACCGAGTTCACGATCACGGCCACCGGCGATGGCCCGCCCGCGCTCGGCGCGAGCTATTCGGTCCGCCCCCAAGTCCAGCTGGGGCTCGCCGCCGTTCTCGACTACACGTTCACCGGAGCTGAGGTCAGCGGGCGCGATCCCAATCGACTCGTGATCGGACGCGACACCGGAGGCGCCTACGCCGCTCTCACCCGGACGAACATCGATTTTGATGCGCAGGTCGTCACCTGCACCGACGACTCGATCGCTGCTCACTACGGGCTCATCGTGTCCTCCAGCATTCCCGGCACCTCCGACACCGACACCGACACCGACACCGGCACCGGAACGGAAACCGACTCGGACAGCGACCCAGCAACCGACTCCACCACCAGCGGGGACAGCTCGAGCACGGCCGCGCCCACGACGACCGACACAACCGACACGGACTCGACCTCGTCGACCGGCACCGAGACCACCGACGACCCCACCACAGGCCCCGGAGAGTGTGGCGATGGCGACGTCAACACCGGCGAAGTGTGCTTCATCGAGGGCCTCTCCTTCGATGCACCGGCCGGACCCCGGGCCGTCCTCGCCCGGGACATCGACGGTGACGGAAACGCGGATCTCATCGTCGCAGGCGGAATCGACAACGAGGTCCGGGTTCGACTCGGCAACGGAACCGGCATCCTCATCGCCGACGGCTCGTACGCGGTCGGAACGAACCCCTCCTCGCTTGCGTTGGTCGATCTCGACGGCGCTGGAGGCCTGGACCTGGTCGTGACGCTTCAGGGCGACCAGGCCGTCGGTGTCCTGCTGGGCGAAGACGACGGCACGTTCGGCGAGATCGCCAGTTATGACGCCGGCGGTAACGGACCCCTGCGCCTGAGCTTCGCCGATGTCAACGAAGACACCTTCATCGACGCTGTGGTCGCCAAGACCAGCGCGGGCGTGTCGGTCCTCCCCGGCGATGGAACCGGCGCATTCGCAGATGCGACGGTGGTCACCGTTGGAGGCGCTACACCCGATGCCTTCGCCGGGGACTTCTCCGGGGACGGCAACGTGGACATCGTCGGGATCGTCGGCAGTGATCTCGTCCTGGTCGCTGGCAACGG
>CAYGTG010001009.1:0-3462 GCA_964352485.1 uncultured Nannocystaceae bacterium
ACCTCGTCCTCGAACGAAACGTCCTCGTGCAATGGGCTGTCGCACGGGGACCACTTCAGTTGCAGCGCGAGCGTCTCCACCGGGATCGCGGCGTAGCTCTGCCCCTGTTTGTAGGTCGCGACGGCCTCGGCGAGGCCCCGGTCGCTGGAGGCGGTCGGAACCAGGTACTCAAACGTGGCGTTGGTGTAGGGCCCAAACGAGTAGAGCTGGTGCCCAGGGAAGCGGACGACCAGGGCGGCGTAGGCCGCTTCGAGGTCGTCGATGAGGAGCCGGGTGAAGCTCTGATAGTCCAGTTCCGTCACGAAACACCACCCCCGCGGCTTGGAGCGCACACTTTGTCCGCATTGCCAGCGTCCCTGCTGTCCTCCTCGAGGTGCCGCCACCGAGCGAGCCTTGCCAGCGCCGCGAAGCCGCTCCTCCCTCCCGCCGAACAGGGCCCGAATACGACGCGGTGCCGCGGTCGTACCCGAAGGCACGAACCACCATCGCCGAGGTGCTCGTCCGCGTGCATTTCCTACATGATGCCGTCGTTGTCCAAAGCGATCGAGGGCCATGGTCGTGTTGTCCCATCACCCCGAGCCCACTGAACACTCTGGCTGGGTCGGACGCGATTCGGTGCGCAGGACATGATCGTGCCCGGGAATACCCTCGCTGCCTCTAGGTTACCTTGGCTGGGTGCAGGACTTGCGAATCTGCGAGGAGCTCGGTGCGGGAGCGGTCGCAACCGTCTTCCGCGTCGTTGACCCCTCCGGGAACGCATTTGCAGGGAAGGTGTTGCACGCCTCCCGCCGTGGAGAAGACGACGCCGCGAGTCGCTTCGCCCGCGAAGCGGAGGTCGTCCGGGCGGTCGAACACCCGAACGTGGTCCGCATGTACGGCCGGGTAGAGATTGGGGACGAGGACGTCCTGCTGATGGAGCTGGTCGAGGGGCCAACGCTCCAGCACGTCGTCGGCTGTGACGCGCCATTGGCCACGACACGGGTCGTCGCGCTGGGCCTGGGAATCGCCCGCGGATTGGCGGCAGCCCACGACGCGGGCGTCATTCATCGCGACCTCAAGCCGGCCAACATCCTTCTCGCCCCGGGCGACGTCCCGAAGATCGCGGACTTCGGCATGGCTCGCGCCGCCTCACTCGCCGGCGTGGACCGTAGCGCGCTCACCGTGCTTGGGACGCCGGACTACATGGCTCCGGAGTCGCTCGACCCGCTGGCCGTCGATGCGCGCTCCGACCTGTACGCGCTGGGCTGCATCCTCTTCGAGCTCGCCGTAGGACACCCGCCGTTCTCGGGCGCGACCTCGTTCGGCGTGATGGAGCAGCATCGAATGACCCCTGTGCCACCGATGCCTTCGGTCGAGCCAGGACTGCGCGCGCTGATCAGCCAGCTGCTCGAAAAGACCCCCGCCGACCGAGTTCAAAGCGCTTCGGCGGTTGCCGAGCTGCTCGAACGCCAGCAGCGAGGTGAGACAGCGATGGTCGTGCCCTCGCAAAAGCTCGACCTTGGCCGCTGTGCACAGTGCGGCGCGCCCCTGGTGGATGCGCTGCGGATCTGCCTCTCGTGTCAGACGCCGGTTCCGCGCGTTGTGGAAGGGGACCACACCGTGTTCGTGACCGGTCCTGGCGAAGTTGCGAGCAAGCTGGACAGCAAGCTGCGCGCCGGGCTGGTCTCCTGGCTTCGGGACAACCCCACGCTGGGGATCGATGTCCGCAACCTCGAGAAGACGATTCCGCGGCTGCCGTTCGTCCTGCTCAAGGGAGTCGACGCGGCGGGCGGCGAGCAGCTCGTCGCGGCACTCCGGACGCTGGGGCTGGATGCCGTGGTTCAACAGGGGGGAGCGATGGCTTTGCCGGCTGCGCGCAAGAAAGCCGTGGCCCTCGCGGGACGCGTGGCAGGCATTCTCGCGGTCTCCTTCGCCAGCATGGTGAACACGATGATGGAGTCGCCGGCGTTGCTGATCATGCTGCCGGTGCTGCTCCTGATCGTGCCCGGGATCGTGGCACTGCAGACGCTCCGTCCGAAAGCCAAGCGCGTGGGCGGAAGCACCGCACTCCCCGCTGCACTGGGCAGCCGTATGGATGCGGTGTCGACTGTGGCCGCAGGCATGGAGTCGAAGCGACACCGCGAAGCTCTACGCGGGGTGGTGTCACGGGTGCTGGCGCTTCGCGAGGCAACGGGGGATGACGGCTCCATTGATGTCGAGGCCGTTGCCGCGATCGACCAAGCGGTCGTGGCCGCAGGCCGGCTCGACACCATCGACCGCGAACTCGCGCTTGCCGACCTGCAGCGTCCGAGCGATGAGGTGCATACGTTGATGCACGAGCGGGATACGTGGTCGGCTCGCCTGCTGGACCTCGTCGGAACACTCGAGGCGCTCCGAGTACGGCTCGCAGCCGCCAAGGGACAAGGAGGAGCCAGCGAGGAGGCGCTCGCGATCCTGCGCGCGAAGGTCGATGCGCTCGAGGAGGTCCAGCGAGATGTCTGAGCGAACGTGGCCGCCCTCCGAGCAGATCGCCTCCATCGAGGGCGAGCCGTGGCGCGTGGGCTCCGAGCAGCGGTGGTCGGTGCGTCTGCGCGACGGAGGCCGCGGTCTGCTGGCTCAGCTGTTGCCGGAGCTGCGCCGGGATGAGGCCGTACGCCAGCGATACGTGGGTGATCTGGCTCGCGCTGCCCAGGCTCAGGTGCCCGGAGTCGCAGCAATGCTCGACCGAAGCTCAGAGCGTGACCCGGAGCCCTGGAGGCTCCGCGCTGCCCCACAGGGGGAGCTGCTCGAAGCCTGGCTCGAGGCGCGTTCGCCTGCGTCCATCGATGCTGTCGCCGGCCTGGGCGCGGTGCTGGCCGACACCCTACACACGCTCCACCAAAGGGGCGTCGTCGTCCGTGACCTTCATCCCCGCGTGATTGTGTTGACCGACGCGGGCCCGGTGCTCACAGACGTTGGTCTGGCCCGCGTCGACCTCCTCAGCACCCGCACGGCGGCGAGCCTCGTGCTCGAAGGGACGCCGTATGCGTCGCCGGAGCAGCTGCGGAAGACCGTGGTCGACCAGCGCTCGGATCTCTACGGTCTCGGCGTGATCCTCTGGACGGCTCTCACCGGAACGCGGCCCTACGGCGACGACATCTCCATCCTGTCCGACCCGTCCTCTCGCCCCTCACTCGCTGCCCTGCGGCCGCAGATCCCAAGCGCGATGGTTGCGGTGCTCGAGCGGTGTGTCGACCATGACCCCGAGCGGCGGCCGGAGTCCGCGGCCCTCGTTGCGGCAGTGTTGCGGGGAGAAGCCGACGCGGGGCAAGAGGCACAGCGAGTCACCTGTCAGAGCTGCGGCGCCACGCTCCTGCAGGGGCAGCGGCTCTGCTTGGCCTGCGGAAAACTCGCGGTGGTCTTCGCTCGGCGGGCCCCGGCCGAAGGCGAAGGGCATCGCGTTGTGCTTCGCAAAGTGTCCGAGGAGGTCGAGACGCAGGACAG
>CAYGTG010001010.1:0-2479 GCA_964352485.1 uncultured Nannocystaceae bacterium
GACTTGTCGGCCGCAGCGAGGGGCCTTTGCGAAAGGCCTTTGCGAAAGGCCTCGCCCTCGGCCATGGCCCGAACGCTCAGTCCCCCAGCGCGTCCAACACGAACGCGTAGATGAACGCCGTCTCCTCGTACGCCGCGTAGCGCCCCGAGGGCCCGCCGTGCCCCGCGTCGAAGTGGGTCCGTAGAAGCAGCGGCTTTGTTCCCGTGCCCGTGGCTCGAAGCCGAGCCGCGAACTTCGCTGGTTCCCAATACGACACCCGCGGGTCGGTCCATCCGGCGAGAAGAAGCATGGCCGGGTAGTCCTGCGCCTTCACGTTCTCGTAGGGCGCGTACGAGGCGATGAGGTCGAACGCCTCGCGCTCGTTGGGGTTTCCCCACTCTTCCCACTCGACCACCGTCAGCGGCAGCGTCTCGTCGAGCATCGTGTTGAGCACGTCGACGAACGGCACGTCGGCCACGGCGACGTCGAAGAGCTCCGGCCGCTCGTTGACGACCGCCCCGATCAGCAGGCCCCCAGCGCTCCCGCCGTAGATCGCCAACTTCGATGCGATGCCTTGCTCGCGAAGCGCGTCTCCGACCGCGATGAAGTCGGTGAAGGTGTTGGCCTTGCGCAGAAGCTTGCCGTCTTCGTACCAGGCTCGCCCCTTGTCGGCTCCACCGCGCACGTGGGCGATGGCGACCCCGATGCCTCGGCGCAGCAAGCTGACCCGGGTGCTGCTGAACGAGGGGGGGTTGTTCGAGCCGTACGCCCCATAGCCCGACAACCAGATCGGGATGGCTTTGCCGACGTCCTCTCGCCGACGAACCAGCGACACCGGCACGTCCTGGCCGTCCTGCGCCGTGACCCAAAGCCGCTGCGTCACCACGGACTGGGGGTCGAAGCCGTGTACGGGCTGCTGCTTGCGGAGGGTTCGGCTGCGAGCCCGCAGGTCGTAGTCGAACACCGAGCTCGGAACTCCCATCGAGGTGTAGCCGAAGCGAAGAATTTGGGTGTTGTAACTCGGGTTGGTGCCGACCCACGCGGCGTACACCGGGTCGGGCATGTCGAGCACGTGCTCGGCTCCGTCCGAGACCTTGTGAATCACCAGCTCCCGCAGCGCATTGCGGCGCTGCACGATCACCAGCCAGTCTTCGAACGCCTCGACGTCCTCGATCGTGACGTCCTCTCGGCAGTCCCGCATCGGCTCCCAAATCCCCGGGGCATCGACGCTGGCCCGCCGAATCGCGAACGTCGGGGCGCCCAGGTTGGTGAGCACCAAGAGCGATTCGCCATGATGCTCGACCGCATACTCCACGTCCTGCCGGCGCGGTGCCACACACCGCAGCGTACCGCCGGGGTCTCGAGCGTCGAGCAGGTGCTCTTCGGAGGTGACCTGACTGTGTGACGCGACGACGATGAAACGCTCGCTCCGCGTCAGCCGAATCCCCACAAAGAACGACTCGTCCGTATCCTCGTAGACCAGCGTGTCGGTGCTGGGCTCGGTGCCCAAGACGTGCCGCCACACTTGGTGGGGCCGGTGCGCGTCGTCCAAGCGCAGGTACAGCAACGACGTGCCATCCATCGCCCAGAGCACCTCATCGGCAACGTCGTCGATGCGCGTCGGCATGGCTGCCCCCGTGGCGAGGTCGCGAACGAAGAGCGTGTAGCGCTCATCACCCGAGAGGTCCACCGTGTAGGCCGCCAGGTCGTGCGTCGTTCGGATGTCGAGGTCGCCCAGTGAGAAGAACTCGGTGCCCTGCGCCAGCTCGTTCTCGTCGAGGTAGACCTGCTCGTCGCCAGCCTCCTCCTCGGGGCGTCCAGTCTCCAGCGGCCGCCGGCAGTGCACACCGTAGTCTTGCCCCTCGACCATGCGCGTGTAGTACAGCCATGGACCGTCCCGCACGGGAACCGACTGGTCGTTCTGGTCGATGCGCGCCAGCATCTCCTCGTACAGTTCGCGCCGCAGCGACGCCGAACCGGCGACCATCTCGTCGGTGTACGCGTTCTCGGCCTCGAGATAGGCGCGGACCTCGGGGTCCTCTCGATCGCGCATCCACGCGTATGGGTCCTGTCGAGTGACGCCGTGGGTGGTGACCGTGTGCGGGCGCTGCGGGGCAATGGGAGGCTGTCGCATCGTCTTCAGCTCCCGGTCATCCAGCGGCTGGCTTCTTTGGCGTAGTAGCTGAGGATCACATCGGCCCCCGCGCGGCGGATCGAGGTGAGCATCTCCAGCACCACGGCTTTCTCATCCAGCCACCCACGCTCGGCGGCGGCCTTGAACATCGCGTACTCACCACTGACCTGGTACGCCGCAATCGGAAGCGTGCTGGCCTCACGCAGCGCCATGATGACATCGAGGTAGGCCATCGCGGGCTTGACCATCAGCATGTCGGCGCCTTCGTCCTCATCGAGACCCGCCTCCCGCAGCGCCTCGCGAACGTTGGCAGGGTCCATCTGGTAGGTCTTCTTGTCGCCGCCGCGGGGTGCGGAGTCGAGCGCC
>CAYGTG010001010.1:2489-3458 GCA_964352485.1 uncultured Nannocystaceae bacterium
CGGGGCCGAGTCCAGGGCTTCTCGGAACGGACCGTAGAACGCGGACGCGTACTTGGCCGTGTACGCAAGGATGGACACCTCGGTGAAGCCCTCGTCGTCGAGCGCGTCGCGGATGGCTCCGACCCGCCCGTCCATCATGTCGCTCGGGGCGATGATGTCAGCACCCGCCTTCGCCTGCGAGAGCGCCTGCTTGCACAGGACCTCGACCGTCTCGTCGTTGAGGATCCGACCGCCCGGAGCCACGATGCCGTCGTGTCCATCGGAGGAGTACGGATCGAGCGCAACGTCGGTGACGAGCATGAGCTCAGGCCAGCGGTCTTTGACGCGCTTGAGGACGTCGGGGATGAGGCCCTTGGGATTGTACGACTCGTCCCCCGTGCTGGTCTTGAGCTCGTCCGGGATCTTCGGGAACAACGCCACCATGCCGACCCCGACGTCGACGGCCTGCTCCAGCTCGGCCATCAGCCCAGGGACGCTCAGCCGCTTGCAGCCCGGCATCGATCTGATGGGCTGGTCCTCGTCTCCCCCATGAACGAACAGCGGGTAGATGAAGTTCTCCGGGCCCAGGTGGGTCTCGCGACATGCCGCTCGGATCGCGGCGGACTTGCGGTTGCGACGAGGTCGTTCGCGGAGGTCGAGCTTCATGGCGGCATCGTCGCGGCTGCGCCCAGCGGACGCAAGCTCCTGCGATGGCCGACCCACGGTGAGTCAGCCTCGGCAAAGCGCCACGGCAGCTCGCGGTGCTCGGGAAGGGCGTAGTCGATGCCAATCCGCGGGCCGACCAGCAGTCCCGTCGGCGCCCCCCCCGGGCCCACCTCGAGCCCAGACGCCGCCGTGACATCGTGCTTCGACCAGGTGGTGTCGAGCCCCAAGGCCTGCCCAACCTTGCCGGGTCCATCGAGCGACGACGGGCCGTGGCGCCCGCCCCGACGCTGCGCGACCACGTCCACTCCTCCGAGCGGCTCGCAC
>CAYGTG010001011.1:0-3047 GCA_964352485.1 uncultured Nannocystaceae bacterium
GTTCGTTACTACTACGGCGAGCCCGCGGCCCCATCCAAGGGACCCCCAACCCCGCTCGAGATGCCCGCGGCCACCGACCGGGACGGGCCGCCCGCCCCAACCATCCTCGCCGACGCCCCGCCGCTTTCGTCGGCAGCGTTCGCCGCCGTCCTTCCGCGTCTGCTCGCCGCCACCGATCGCGACACCATCATGGAGGTCCTGCTCGACTTCCTCGGCGAGGGATTCAGTCGGGTCATCTTGTTCATCCACCTGCGCGATGAGCTCAAAGGCCGTGACGCCCGGGGCAGCGATGTGGTCCGCGAAGCGGTCACCCAGGTCCGCATCCCCACCATGGGACCTTCGGTCTTCTCCGACGTCATCCGGACCGCGACCGTCTCGTTGGGCCCCTGGCCCACCGACCGCGCCATCGACCGCGCGTTCGACCGGGCGATGGGCGGCATCGAAGGCAACGTCTTGGTCCTGCCGGTCCGGGTTCGCGACAAGGTTCCCGTGCTCGTGTTCGCCTCCGGGGCCAGCCACACCGTGGAACCCCGCAGCCTCGACAAGCTGGTTTCGGGGGTGCAGACGGCCCTCGAACGGCTGATCTTCCGGCGCAAGTCGCTGACCCTGCCGTCGCAGGGATGAGCCCGCGGCGCGTACATCCCCTCGGCACACGTCAGGGGATTCTCCCGTGGCGCAATGACGCAGCGGCCTGGGGGTGGACTTGCAGCACCGCAAAGCTGCGGCAGCATCGCCGCGAATGCGAAGCCCTCTGAGCCCCGCCCACCTCCTCATCCTCTCCGGTCTCCTCCTCAGCTCGGGTTGTGCCCGCGTGCTGCAGGATGAGGTCGCGGTCAAACGCAAGCTTGGCCGCATCGACAACGAGGTCCTCTACCCCGGCGCAAACGGATACAACCCGTTCACGACCAAGATTTTCCGGTTGCCGACCCGTACGGTCAACCTCGAGATCGCCGTCGGCTTGCCCTCGAAAGAGGGGCTGACCATCAGCTCCGACATTTCAATCCTGTACCGCGTCGATCCCAAGGCGGCCCCCGAGATCCTGCGTTCGATCGGGCCCGGGTACGAAGAGGCCCTGATCCTCCCGGTGTTCCGCTCCGCGTCGGCCGACGTCTGCGCGCGCTACTTCGCCAAGGACATGCACAGCTCCCAGCGGGCGCTGATCGAACAGTCGATCGGCAAGCGCATGATGGAGGTTGTCGGGGAGCGCGGTTTCATCATCGAGTCCGTGTTGATGAAGAGCATCGTGCTGCCTCCCGGACTGGCGCGCGCCATCGAGGTGAAGCTGGAAGCCGAGCAGAGCTCACAACGGATGAAGTTCGTGCTGGAGCAGGAGCGACAAGAAGCCTATCGAACGCTGATCGCCGCGGAAGCCCAGCGAAAGATCGCGGAGATTCAGGCCAAGGGTCGCGCCGAAGCCCAGAAGATCGAGGCCGCAGGAAGAGCCGAATCGGAGAAGATCGAGGCCCTGGGTACCAAGGAGGCCAACGCGACGGTCCGCAGCGGACTCGACGCGACGATCCTGAAGTACCTCAGCATCGAGGCCTATCAGAACCTCGCGAAGTCCCCGAACGCCAAGGTGATCGTGCCGGGCAACCCGCAGGTGCTGCTGGAGATGAAGTGAGCCCGCGGCGAGGTCCGAGACCTCCCGCTGATTCGACACGCGTCGCTGTCGAGGACCACGCGAGCGCAGTCCGGCCCGCTCACGCCGGCTTGCCGAGGCGGGCGCAGTGGCCAAGGTGGGCCTTGAGGTACTTGCTGGGCAGCTCGCGAGCCAGCTGAGCCCCGAGCCGACCCGAGTGCGAGACCAGCTTGTCGAGGTCGACGCCGGTCTTCACGCCCATGCCCTGCAGCATGTAGACGACGTCTTCGGTCGCCACGTTGCCGGAGGCACCGGGGGCATAGGGGCACCCGCCCAGGCCACCGACGGCGCAGTCGATGGTCTTGATGCCGTGCTGCAGCGCGACGACGATGTTGGCCAGCGCGGTGCCGCGGGTGTCGTGGAAGTGGACCGCGAGCTGGTCCAGCTCGATGCCCGAGCGCAACAGGCCCAGCAAGACGTGCTCGATCTGGCGCGGGGTGCCGACGCCGATGGTGTCCCCGAGGCTCAGCTCGTAGACCCCCAGCTCGAGCAGCCCGTGCGCGACCCTGCGAACGTCGTCGAGCGACACCAGCCCCTCGTACGGGCACCCGTAGACGCAGCTCACGTAGCCCCGCACCCGCATGCCGCGCGAGAGGGCCTCGGCGACGACGGCCTTGTAGGTGTCCAGCGCCTCTTCGGTGGTCTTGTTGATGTTCTTGCGGTTGTGGCTCTGGGTCGCGGCCATGAAGACCGCGACCTCCTGCATGCCCGCCCGCGAAGCTCCATCGAGACCGCGCATGTTGGGGACCAGCGCGCTGTAGCAGACGCCCTCGTGTTTCGTGACCCCAGCGGCGACCTCGAGGTGGTCGGCCATCGCCGGGATCCAACGCGGGTTCACGAAGCTGGTGATCTCCACCCGCTTGATGCCCGACTGCACCGCGCCTTCGATCAGCTCGAGCTTGCGCTCGGTTGGAAGGATCACCTTCTCGTTCTGAAGCCCGTCTCGGGGTCCGACCTCGTAGATCGAGACCTCGTCGGGGACCCCGTCGAACAGGTGACGATCGCGAACGGCGGTTACAGCTGCGGGTGAAGCGTCCATCAAGACTGTCGCGTGGGGGGCTTGGGGCGTGGAAGCTCGAACACGCCGTCGGTCCGAGTGTACGCGATCCCGCCCAGCCGTCCGACCGAGCCCAGGACCGCGGGGTCCATCGGCAGCAAGTGACCTGACTCATCCCTGCGCAGGAGCTCCGGGGCCACCGTGAACGCGACAACCTCGCCGACGACGATGGTGGACGCGGGGCTCCCGGCCTTGGTCTTGCCCACCGGAATGGCGTGGACCATCCGGCACTCCATGGAAGCCCGGGCTTGCGCCACTCGGGGAGGTCGCACCACCTGCGCGGCCGACGACGACAACGGAACCTGCCCGGCCGCGTAGTCCCACTCGCTCTCGCCCTCGGGCAGCTCGACC
>CAYGTG010001011.1:3057-3456 GCA_964352485.1 uncultured Nannocystaceae bacterium
GTGGCCAGGATGTTGCGCAGCGTGTCCTTCGGCCGGCCTGCGCGCGTCCAGCCGCAGCCCAGGACCACGGTGGGCGGGCGAGAGCCCATCGCCTGGAAGTAGCTGAACGGAGCCAGGTTCTCCGCCCCGTCGGGGCTGATCGTGGAGACCCACGCGATCGGGCGCGGCGCCACCAGATCGGTCATCAGGCGGTAGACGTCGATGCCAGAGAGCGTATTGGGGTCGATGTGCTCGTGTTCCACGGGAACTCGGCGCGACTATGCACCGCGCGGTACGCTTGTGCACGTCGCCCGTGATGCGCTGCGCCACCCTTCTCCTTCTCCTTGTCCTCGTCCCCGTTCTTGCACTGGCCGCGTGCAGCCCGGCTTCGCCACGCCCTGCGCCCGAGCAGGCCGCCGA
>CAYGTG010001012.1:0-3140 GCA_964352485.1 uncultured Nannocystaceae bacterium
CATCGAGTCCCATCGGTCCTCGGGAAGCGGAGCGAGTGCGCGTGCGAGCACGTCGTACACCGGCGAGGGGACCTCGGATCCAGCCGGCTCTTGGGGCGGGCCTTTGCGCTTTTTTGCAGCGAGTTGTTGCCAGTCGCCTCCGCGAAAGGGCCGCGACCCGTACAGCGCCTCCCACAGCGAGACACCGAAGGAGAAGATGTCGTCACGCGGCGTCGCCGGAGCCCCGGCGTGCTGCTGCGGGGACATGTACGCCGGTGTTCCGAGCACCGTCCCGGTTCGGGTGACCGCGTCGTCACCGACGAGGTCGTCGCCCTCGGTGGTGTCAGCGCTTGGGAGCGCCTTGGCCAGGCCGAAGTCCAGAACCTTCACCACGCCAGCGTTGTCGACCATCGCGTTGTCGGGCTTGAAGTCGCGGTGCACCAGGCCGAGGGCGTGCGCAGCCGACAGGCCCCGAGCCGCTTGTTGATACAATTTCAGCCTGCGTCGCCAGCCCAGGCGGGAGTGGTCCTCGACATAGGCTCGCAGCGTCGAACCCTCGACGTACTCCATCACGATGTACGCGGGATTGGCGCGAAGCGCGATGTCGAAGACCGCCACGACGTTCGGGTGGGCGATCTGAGCGATCGCCTGGGCCTCCCGCTCCAGGCGAAGGTGCATGTTCGCGACCCGAGATGTGAGCTGCTTGAGCGCGACGTTTCGCTGGAGTTCCTCGTCACGAGCGAGCCAAACCACGCCCATGCCTCCGCGACCAAGCTCGTGGAGCAACGTGTAGCGCTCCGGCGTACCCCCGCTTGGGGCCCGTGCGCCCTCGAGGACGGCCTGAAGGCTCGCAAGCGCTGCGCCATCGGCCGAGCCGGCTGCTCCCTGGAGCGGCGCCATCGCGGCCTCCAAGCCCGGGTCATCGAGGAGGCCATCATCGGATGATGGGCTGGAAGTCGCCACGCCTTCCGAAGTATACGATGCTTCATCGTGGGCGGCAGTTCGGACGAGGAGCTCTACATCCGCTGGCGCGAGGGCAGTGTCGAAGCGGGGAACGAGCTCGCGGCGAAGTACTGTCAGCCGGTGCTGGCGTTCTTTGCCTCGAAGTTGCCAGAGGCGGCAGAAGACCTCATGCAGAAGACCTTTCTGGCCTGCATGGCGTCCACGTCGGATCCCAGCGAGGTTCGGTTGTTCCGCGGCTTTCTGTTTGGCGTTGCCCGAAAACAGCTCCTGCGTCACTTCGAGGGCCGCGGCAAGCTTCGAGGCGAGAGCCCGGTCTCCCACTTTTCGCTTGCCGAGCTGCGCACGACCCCAACCCAGCGGATCGCCAAGGAGCAGGAGCGAACGCAGATCCAAACCGCGCTCGCTGTGCTGCCGCTGGACCAGCAGATCGCGCTCGAGTTGTACTACTGGCAGAAGATGTCGGTCGGCGAGGTCGCAGAAGCGCTCGACCTCTCCGAAGGGGGGACCCGCGCAAAGCTGCACCGCGCCCGGGGGCGGCTCAAAGAGGTGCTCGCGCGACTGGAGTAGGACTCCTCGAGGCATCGGCCAGCGTTCGCGCGTCGACTTTCATTGTTGATTGCGGGCACTTGGCGTTCTTCGCGAGATTCCTTGAAGCGGATCAGTCCCGGCTCGGACGTTCCTGTCGAGGAGCCTGCCCTTCGACGTGGTCGACGGGGCGGCCGCTCACCCGACCGCGAAGGGTCCGCATCATGGCAAGACAGTACAATCCGCTTCGTTCTCTCGCCCTAGTCTCTGTAGTCGCAGTTTCAGGCTGTTTCGAGTCCGCGGGAGCCGTAACGCTCTCGACCGATACGGAGACTGGAGATGACACGGGCCCCGGTCCCGAGAGCTTGCCAACATCGTCGTCGGGCACGGAGACGAGCACACCGGGGACGTCGAGCTCGGGCACACAAGATCCGACCGTCCCCGACGAAACTTCGACGACGGACGAGACCGGAAGCGATTCGACCGGGACGGGTGCGGACGAGAGCTCGTCTGGTTCCACTTCGGGCGACAGTAGCGGCGGCGAGACGGGCGATTCCCTATCGCTGTGCCCGTTGTTTGTCGACGACTTCGAGGACGGGAGCTTTGACCCGATCTGGGACCTCTCGTATCCGTCCTCACTGTCGGAAGAAAACGGCGAAGCAGTGCTCACGCTCACCAGCCCTCAGGGAGATCAGTATCCGCGGCTAACCCTCCAGCCCCTCGGAGGCCTCGTCGGCGCGAGCGTCCGAATGGAGGCTGGGGCACTGTTGCCTCCAGAGTTCGGGACTCAAATCAACCTGATCGTGGGTGGCGCTCAGGGGGACAACATCGCCTTCAGCATCAACCACACCGCACAGCTCGATCTCCAGATCACGACGCAACTCGACGACGGAGACTTCGATGTCCAGCAATTGTCCGCATACGATCCCGTGAACCACGCCTGGCTGCAAATACGGGAGGATGCGGGTGTCCTGTACTTCGAGACGTCCGCCGACGGCGAGAGTTTCTCGATCTTCCATCAGATCGCGAGTCCGTTCGAGCTGGATGCAGCGCGTGTGGGCATCGCGGGCACCAACTGGGATCCGATCACCAACCTGGTGGACGTCTCGGCCCGCAGTTTCGAGTTTCAGTGCAGCGAAGAGTCGTGATGGAAGTGAAAACGCTGGTACGTCCTTCACCACGCGAGCCGACACGCGTTGTCCGCCAGCCTCGCGCTCGCGCACTCGGCCCCCTTCTGCTGTTGATGACCGCGTGTGGGCCCGCGGTAGGAGAAGCCGGGACCGAGGGCTCGACCGGGCCAGGGGTCGACGGCAGCGGGACAGGGAGCCCGGGGGCTTCGTCCAAACCAACCGCAACGGCCGGCTCCGCGTCGACGAATCCGACCTCGGGCAGCTCGAGCAGCTCGAGCGGGTCCGGGGGGACGACGGATGCAGCCGACTCTGAGAGTTCGACCGGCTCGATGCTTTCAACGTGTATGCCGCCCAAGGTGCTCGGACCTCCGGTGGAAGGCGCGCTTGAGGGCTACAGCATCCACGAGAGCTGCACCGGGGGATTCTTGATCCAGCACCGCGGTGAGGCGGTCGGGACATCTCAAGAGGTCCTCGAGTCGATCTACGCAGAATTTCCCTGGTTCCGCGGCGATACCATCAGCATTGGCGTTGGATCGTGTTGCC
>CAYGTG010001012.1:3150-3452 GCA_964352485.1 uncultured Nannocystaceae bacterium
CCGGTGTGCCACGGCCAGCTCGAGGAGGAGGGCTGCCAGGCGCCAAAGTACGATCCCTCAGCCGAGCGGGTTCCCGTCTCGAAGGAGAACCCATACGGGGAGCAGCCCTGCGAGCACGACGGTGAGTGCGTTGTCTCCATCGGGTATGGCCACGGCTGCGTCAACTGGCTCGAGCCGCCATCCGCCGGCGTGCTTGGGTGCACAGAAGAGATCGGCCAAGCCTACTGTGGCTGCGTCGCCAGCGAGTGCCAGTGGTACGAGCAAGGCTGACCGAAGAAGAAAGTTGAGACCAATCTGGGGTG
>CAYGTG010001013.1:0-3450 GCA_964352485.1 uncultured Nannocystaceae bacterium
GTGAAATTCCGTCCCAAAAAAGGCGATGGCAGATTCCAAGGGTCGTCGAATCGCAAGCCGGACGCCACGGAGATGGAGGCCTCGATTCGTTTCATCAAAGCGGAGATTGAAGTCGTCGCTCCGAAAGTTATCGTGGCCTTGGGAGCAACTGCTGCCGAGGGCCTGCTTGAGCGCGGCGGAACTATCTCCAGTTTGCGTGAGCAAAGCCATGAATTTGCCGGCGTCCCGGTTGTCGTGAGCTACCATCCGAGTTTTCTTCTGAAACAGGAAAGCGAGCCCGATGCCGCGAAAGCAAAAGCCTCGAAGCGCAAGGTCTGGGAGGACATGTTGAAAACGATGTATTCACCTGTGTCCGGGTTGACCACCGGCATCGTGGGCCCGCAGTAGTCCACGAACAGCTTCTCACCAGCCCGGTGGGTCTGGCGCATGCTGCGCTTCTGGCCGCCTTGCCATACTCGGTAGCGGTGACAGAACTGGGCATAGCTGTAGCCATCAGGCCCGTGGCGCTCGCGATACTCCTGCCACAGCAGCAGCAACGTCACACCCTTGTTTTTCATCTCCAGCCAGACCCACCGGGCCGGTGAGAAGCTGTTCGTGGACTACTGCGGCCCGACCATGGCGGTGGTTAACCCTGACACGGGCGAGGTGCGTGATGCACAGATCTTTGTCGCGGTGCTGGGCGCCTCCAACTACACCTTTGCCTGTGCCAGTTGGAGCCAGCAGTTGCCGGACTGGCTGGATGCTCACGTTAAAGCCTTCGACTTCCTGGGCGGTGTGCCAGAGCTGGTGGTGCCGGACAACCTGCGCAGCGCGGTGCGCAAGACCCACCGCTACGATCCGGACATCAACCCCAGCTACCAGCGCCTCGCCACTCACTACCAGTGCGCCATTGTGCCGGCCAGACCCTACCGCCCCAAAGACAAGGCCAAGGCCGAGGTGGCCGTCCAGATCGTTGAACGCTGGATTATGGCGCGGTTACGCCACCACACCTTCTTCAGTCTGGGCGCGTTGAACCAGGCCATTAGCGACCTGTTGGACGATCTCAATCGTCGGCCCTTCAAAAACCGTCCCGGCACCCGGCGCAGCCAGTTCGAGCAACTGGACTTACCCGTGTTGCGGGCGCTGCCCCGCCAGCGCTATGAGTATGTGCACGTAAAAAAGGCCCGGGTGCATATCGATTACCACATCGAGTATGACAAGCATTATTACTCCGTGCCCCACGCACTGGTGAAACGCGAGGTGGAAGTGCACGCCACCGCCCGTACGGTAGCGCTCTTCCATCAGGGCCAGCGCATCGCCAGCCATCCGCGCAGCGAGCGCAAAGGTGGCCATAGCACCTGCACTGAACACATGCCCCCGGCCCACCAGGCCATGCACGACTGGTCGCCTCAGCGGTTCTTGAACTGGGCTGGTGAGATCGGCCCGGAAACCCAGGCCCTGGTCACCGCGTTACTCCAGGAAAAGCGCCATATCGAGCAGAGCTACCGGCGGGTGCTGGCGCTACTGAGCAACGCCAAGAAGTATGGCCGGGAGCGCCTGAACAACGCCTGCGGCCGGGCCCTGCTGATCGGCTCACCGACGCGCACCAGCGTTGAATCCATCCTCAAACAGGGCCTGGACCAGGTACCGCTGGACCCGGTCCAGGACGAGCTGTCTCTGGACGACCACGAAAATGTTCGTGGTGAAACCTACTTCCACTAACCAAAAGGAAACCCAACTATGCACCATCAAACCGTACAAACCCTCCGCCAACTGCGCCTCACTGGCATGGCCGAAGGCCTGGAGCAACAGCAGGCGCAGCCTTCCACCCACGACGAGTTGGGCTTTGATGAACGCCTAGCCTTGCTGGTGGATCGCGAAGCCACGTATCGCAGCAACAATAAAGTGGCTCGCCTTCTGAAAGCGGCCAAACTCAAACAGCAGGCGAACCCCGAGGAAATCGACTACCGTCATCCTCGTGGGCTGCAGAAAAGTCAGTTCGCTGATCTACTCAGCAGCCACTGGGTCCAGCAGCATGACAACGTGCTGATTACCGGCCCCACCGGCTGCGGGAAAACCTATCTGGGCTGTGTGTTGGCCACCCAGGCCTGTCGCCATGGGCTGTCGGTGCGTTACTTCCGCACCTCACGGCTGCTGGACGCCCTGAACATCGCCCACGGTGATGGTCGGTTCGCCAAGCTCATTGCTCAGTTAGCCAAAACGGACCTGCTGGTACTGGACGACTGGGGGCTGGAAACGATGACCTTGGGCCAGCGTAATGATCTGTTGGAAATCATGGAAGATCGCCACGGGCTGAAGTCCACGCTGGTTACCAGTCAGCTACCGCTGACTCAGTGGCACAAGACCATCGGCGATGTCACCTTGGCCGACGCCATCTTGGACCGGCTGATCCACAACAGCCACCGACTTAAACTCAAAGGAGAATCCATGCGAAAGGTGATGAGCGATCTGGCCCAATCCGATCACTCACAGTGATAACATCAAACCGGTGGCGTTAGGAAATCCGGTGATCGAATAAAACCGGAATCGATGATCGGAATCGCCAGAATGCGCACTCGCTGCGGCGGAACACTAATCCGCGCCAATTGTAGACGATCAAATCTTCTCACAAGAGCGTAAGTAGCCGAATAAGTGGCTGGTTGTGTTTAGAGTGATAGTTCTATTTCAGAACGACTAATGGCCCATCGACCAAGCAAGTAATACGCACGAATCAGTTCATCATCGTATTTTTGGCTGATTGTCTTAGTTTGGGGGAATCTGTCAGGTTTTTCATTGGTTTCTCTATCAGTCGTAGTCAGATACTCAGAAAGATCTGTAGCTCCGATTTTTTCCAATTCCACCAAAAACTCGGGCATGTGCTCATGCGTCGGCTTAAGATGAAAAACCTCTCCCACAAAACCATCGCAAGAGTATTCCGTCTTTCTGATCACCGATTGGTTTAGGCCCGACGGCTTAGTCACTTGGCAATCAAATAAATTCTTGATTTGCTCGCTGGCGAGCTCCAGGTCTTCCCAAGGATAATTTGGGCGACTATCTTTCCCCATGTAAGAAATAATGATCTTTTCGACATGTCGTTCAACAAGTGGTATCAGGCCAAGATTTTCAGCTTTTCCGCCATCGCTTAAGTCATATTCTTGCCGAATCTCCTTTATTCTATTTCCGCGCCAATTACCTATCATTGACAAACGAGGGTTTTGATACAACTCATACCGGTAAGACAGGAATAATGGTCCGGATATTACAGCGGATGATGCAGCTATTGCGGATGATAGAGAATTGGACGGGACGTCCTTACGAATTAGCGATGCATTGACCCAGACAAAATCGTGGGAACTTGGGTTGACAAAAAACCCCTGCTTTCCGTTCGCTTTGCATTTCTGGTCATTGCCGTAGCAGTCTGAAAGCGTCCCAATAAGATCGAAGGTATAGTGAAAAGGAATGTTTCTTGGG
>CAYGTG010001014.1:0-3447 GCA_964352485.1 uncultured Nannocystaceae bacterium
ACTCAGCGTCCTCCTCGATCTCCACCGGCTCCTCGTTTTCTTCAGCAGCCGTCGTGTCGCCCCTCTGTGGGAGTCCTTCGTCCCGGGCCGGAGCAGATGTGCAACCGAGAGCCAACACAACAGGGACCGCAAGCATGCGACGGAGCATCACGGGACACGCCGTGTGCAAACCCAATGCCAGTCAAAGAGGGCGCGTGGACCATACCGTGGCGCAGCAAAGCACGACACGCGCGTCCCAACCGCGACAACTTCGCCTCGGTGTTCCCGGTCGCTCCCCAGGTCGCAGGCTGACGGAGAAGGACAGACCACCATGAGCGGAGCAGAGCTCAACGAAAAAGCCCCGCGTCGCACACAGCGACAGCGGGGCTTTGGCACGCGAGCAGCGGCTGCTAAAACGCGCAGCCCATGATGTCGCCGTCGGAGACTTCGGCGATCATGCGGTCGGTGCCCGACTCGAAGAACGCACCCACTTCGTTGTCGCCGGCGTAGAACTGAACCCAGTCATAGGTGACGCCGTCGACGGTGACGTTGGTGAGGTAGTAACCGTCGTCGGTGACGTAGAAGAGGTCTTCGTTGGAGAATTCCTGTCCCGGGAGCAGGAACGACAGGTGAAGCGCGGCCGCGATGACCTGGTCGCGCTGAACGCCTTCGAGACCCGCAACAGCTTCGACATCGAAGATGTCCTCGAAGGCCGCAACCTCTTCATCGAGGAAGTCGCCCGTGTAGTCCTTGCCAAACGCGGGGCTGAGTTCCCAGTCGCAGATCGTGGCTTCGCTGCCCTTGGCTTCGCAGCAGGCGGCCTTCACGAACTGGCCGTTCTCCGGGTTGTGACAGATGCCGGCCGCGTTCTCGGTGGAGAGGTCGGGGCACTCGGCTTCGGGCGTCTCGAGGTCGACGGCGGCTTCACAGGCCGCCGGAATGCTGGCCACGCCGAACTCTTCGTCGCTGATGGCCTGCACGCACTCGGCGGCGCAGCAGCTGTTCATCGCGAACTGGCCGGACTCCTGGTTGCGGCAGCCCATGCGCTCTTCGCCTCCGATGCTCAGCGTCTCCCAGACGGCGCCTTCGCAGGAATCGGCGGCGAGAGCGTTGGCGAGGAAGCAGCACAGCGTGTCTTCGAACTGGCCGTTGCTGTCGATGCACCGGCCACCGGCGTTGAAGGTGGCTTCGGGGTCACAGATGTCGGAGCAGCAGGCGCTCGAGACGAACGCTCCGGTTGCGGCGTCGCGGCAACGCTGGGCCGAGGCGTCGCCCTCGGGCGCGGAGAGGACAACCTGCTCGGTGCATGAGGTTGCCTCTTCGTAGGCTGCGAACAGTCCGGCTTCCGCACAACACTGCGAGTTCTCAAACCCGGTGGCGTTGAAGCAGGTCGCGGTGACCGAGTTGGTGAGCTGGTCTCCGTCGACGGACTCGTTGGCGTCGCGTCCCACGAGCTCGATGCTGAGTTCTTCGAGTGGGGCGCACTCGATCTCCTCGGTGTCGTCGGCCTTGCCGCCCGGGCCAGCGTTTCCGTCCTCCGAGTTGGAGTCCGAGGAGCCACAAGCGGCCATTCCGAGAGCGAGGACGAGCGAGAAGAGTTTGGTCGAGGAGGTCATGAGCAGAATCCCTGAGGGCGGCCGCTGGGGTTCGGGCCGGTTGGTGTCAGGGCCCGGTTTTAGACCTACACAGACCTACGTCGAGTGACAATGTAGTCAATTCGCATCAGAGCCCAAGATCCGCCTCCGAACGGCGTTTCAAAAGCTGTCGAAAATTTGGATTCCCGGGGTAGATCTGACGACGCGCCATGTACGCAGCACTCAGACGCCCGATTTCGCGCCTTTCATGAGCGTGTCATAGAGGGAGTCTTGGGGCGTCCCGGACGCGATGCGTCGGTCCGCCTCCGTCAGTTCCTCGTCGATCACCTCGGCGAACGCGGCCTCAGGCTGCGCGCCGGAGAGGAACCGGCCGTTGACGAAGAACGCGGGCGTTCCCCGAGCCCCCAGCTTCCGAGCGAGTTCGATGTCGGCATCGACGCGCCGGGCGAGTGCGGCCTTCCCCTGGTCGCTGCGAAACCTGGGCATGTCGCAGCCCGCCTTCTTCGCCCACCGCCGAAGGTCTTCGTCCGAAAGCGCCCGGTTGTTCTCATACAGAAGGTCGTGCAGCTCCCAGAACTTGCCCTGCTCGTGCGCCGCCTCGGCTGCCAGCGCCGCCGGCCGGGCTCGGTTGTGAAACGCGAGCGGATTGTGTTTCACGACGATGCGCAGGTCCGCGCCATATCGGCGCTCGAGCGCTTGAATCGTCGGCTGAGCCCGCTTGCAGAACGGGCACTGGAAGTCGGTGATCATCACCAGGGTGACCTTTGCGTCGGCGGGACCCTTGCTGGCCGAGGCCCCCACGGGGACGCGGTAGCGCTCGGCGGGATCGGGGCGACCGGGTTTGACGGTGGGTTCGACCAGGACGGGGTCAGGCGCAGGCGCCTCGAGCTTGGCGTCGATTCGCGCCAAGGCTGTCTCGAGCACCTCGATCCGCTCCGTGAGGGCACGTCGATCCGCGGCCGCTTTCACCGGCCGAGTCTCGATGACCTCCAGGTCCCCCCGGATCGACTGCGATTCTTTGGTGCTGGCGATCACACCTTCCTCCAAGGTCGCCGTCACCCGCTCGAGTCCATCGACCCGCTGTGGGGTGTCGCAGCCCAAGACCAGAAGAATTGGAATCAGGGTCGCCCGTGCCAACACGGAGGCGACAGTAGCCCGAAGTCGTTTTGGACTCTTGCGCAAGTTTTGGGAGAACCGTCGCGTGGATCACCAACCTGGCGAGGCAAAACCACGCCTTTGTTTCATTTCCTTGACCGCCCCCACCGGCAGGCTATGGTGCGCCAACCCAAGGGGTCCGCATGGACACACAAGATCACGAATACGAGCTGGGAACGCTCGAAGACGACATCCTCGACCGCGACGAATTGCAGGCCCGCAAAAGCAGCGCCCGCGGTGATGAGCGTCGCTGGATGATTCTCGGCGGCGCGGGAACGATGGCCCTGCTGACCGCCATCGTCGCTGCGGTGTCGCTCGGAGGCACAACAGAGCCACACAAGCTGTCGGCAAGCCTCCGTGGACCGGTTCGCGATCTGTCGGCGTTCTCGGCCCACCTTCAGACGCTCGCCTCGGAAGCCTCCCCCGCCGAGCCGGCCGCGCCGGTGGTCAAGCCCAAGGCTCGCATTGCCCAGGCCCACACCGGTGTCCAGCAGCCCGCCCAGGCCGCGCCTCCGGTCGCCCCCGCCCAGGCCGCGACCGTGAAGCCGGCCACCATCGCCAGCGCCCCGGTCGTTCACGCCGCCGCAGCCGAGCCTCCCGAAGCCGCGTTCGCCAACCTCCCCACGGTTTCCGTCGACGCAGACGATCCGGTCGCCGAAGACGATGCCACCGAGGAGCCGGTCGAGGTCGCACCCACCAACTTCGAGCAGGACGACAA
>CAYGTG010001015.1:0-3446 GCA_964352485.1 uncultured Nannocystaceae bacterium
ATGTAGAGCATCCGTCCGTCCGTGGACCGAATCGTCGGCTCGTAGTTGCTGGCATTGCTCTCCCAGCCGACGACGGCGTGGTTCGGCGTACTCCAGTGCGACAGCGCCATCCGGCCCCCGGACTCGCCAAGCGAACCCCAGAGGTAGACCTCGTTGGGATTGAGGACGTCGTCCTGCACTGCGGCCGCCGGGCACTCTGGCGGCAGAAACGGGAGGTCGGGCAGCTCGGGTGGGGCCGGCTCGCCGCTCGACGATGCGCCGGTCTCGTTGCCCTGACTCCCGCCGAAGGAGAGGCCCGTGGTGTCGCTCGTGGTCACGGTGTTCGCTACGTTCGTCTCGTCACCGGATGCGCTCGAGCTTTCGCCTATCACCATGTCACCCGGGTTGGACCCACAACTGGTCAAGACAAGGATCCCGAGAACTGCCCGCCGCATTGGTGGACCCTACCGTCGTTCCCCCTGGGAGAGAACCGGGGATCGAAGCGCATCCGTGCAGAATGTTGCGGTCTGCGTGAAATCGCTTGGCACCGGAAGTCGGCACCGGGACAGACTCAATCGGTCAACACGTGTTGACGAACGCTGACGGAGCCACCATCCCGGACCACGTAGAGGATACGTCCCAACTGCGGCGTCCAGCGATACAACTCCTCGTAGATAAAGCCGGAGCTGTTCAACGGGGGTGCTCCTTGAATGTCGGTATCCAGCACCTCCACCTCGCCGCCGAGACGGTTCCGGAACAGCCAGAAGTCGGCCTCGTCGCTGGGGTTCCGCGCGAGCGCCGTGACGAACTCTGAGCCGAGGTGGGTGTAGCCGAGCGTGGGGAACGCGGATTCTGTGAAGCCCAGAGAGGGAAGAAATGGGTACGGGTCGGCTCCATCGAGCGGATAGGCCCACACGTGCTCGGCGGCCTCGACGAGCACGACGTCCTTCCAGGGGACGCCTGCAGACTGTGGCGTGACGTCCCCCTCCGCGAGGGCGCGTGACCAGATCACTTCGAGCGCGACGGGTTCATCAGTGTTCTCAGGCCGGTCAAGCGGCACCTTCACGAGTTGAAGTCCGCTCGCCGTAGCGACGACCGCTCGTTCCCCATCGATCAAGCTTACTCCCAGGGGGCTCGGGATATCAGCGACCAAGGGTCCACCCCAGGATGCTCGCCAGAGAGTCAAGTTGCCGTCGACCATGGCAGCGAGTCCGTCCTCCGCGCTGGCGAAGTTTCTTGAGAGCAATCCGTTGCCGGTCACGACGCCTGTTTCGAACCACGCTCCGGTTGAAAGGTCGAGCGCGAACAAGGCTGGCTCGCCGAGTTCAATGAACGATGACGGAGGGGACGAACCCTCGGTGTACGCAGCAAGGAACACCCAAGAAGACGCGTTGCCCTGCGTCACCACGAACTCGACAGCCGGGAGACCATCGACAACGATGGCGTCTGCGCCCCCGGGCGGAAGGACGACGAACCCATCTCCAGCGCCACGCCCTCGGATGACCCCCATATCTCCGAGCCAGGTCAACGTTGGACGCACGACCGTCGGAATCGCACGCAACCCACCTCCGGGCAGGTATTGAACGAGACCGTCGTCCGTGTATGCGAAACCGAACGAGGAGGCCGTGCCGGTTGCGCAAACATTGGCCACGTCGACACGTTCCCCCTTGGCACCGGTCTCGAGGATCTCCCAGACCCCCTGCTCGGCAGACGGCCCGTTGGGGCTGCAGAGCACAACTTGGCCGTCCAGATACGCCGCCCCAGCCAAGAGCCCATACGAGTCCTCCAGTCGGATGGGCTCACCACCGCAGTTGTCAACGAGGAGGGCGCCTCCAAACTCTCCGCCGTCGCCCACGACGGTCACCCCATCGACGACATCGTAGACTCTGTACTCGCTTGCGCTCTCGATGCGCAGCAGTTCGCGAGGTGAGCCTCCGGGACCGCACTCTTCGAGTTCGAGCGCAGGAACGCCGCCCGGATCGGTCTGGCATGCAAACACCAGCAGAAGGGGGATGGCGCAATAAATCGAAGTCCTGTGGGTCATGCGTTCCTCGTATTCGGGAGTCGAGGGCGCGGAGTCTACAGTTTGCGAGTACGGTGGGAAACGCTACGGCGTCTACGAATTCGGCGACGACGGAGGTGGAAGTGCTGAGCGTGCGCACGCCGAAGGAGGCGTTCGGTCGCCGTCTCACGGGCGTGTTGTCGCCCGCCCTTCCTACGAGTCGTGGCGAGCGGGCCAAGATGGACTCCGAGCCGGATTGACCGCTCATCGCCATACTCAATCCGGTGCCCAGCGCCAGACTTGCTCGGGGCTGTCCACGCCGACCGCGAGGATCGAGCCGTCGCTCAGCATGGTGAGCCGAGCGTGGGTCGAGTCTCCGGGCATGGGCGCTTTGGCCCATCCGATGTCTTCGTCGTAGATCGACAGTTGCTTGCCCGTGAAGTCCGATGCGGCGCCGCCCCACAATGCGACACGCCCCTCTCCGACGCTGAGTAGTTGGTAGTCGAGCCCCATATACTCCGTCACCACAGGTGGGGAGCACGGACCGTTCAGCGATTGCCCGTCCCCGTCTTGGTCAATGAGCACGGCGTGGGGCGACCGCTGGATGATCTCGCTCTGGTCCGCGTTTCTGGCCCGGCCGAGATCGATGGCGAAGCGTCGATCGTCGGGCCACGGAACCGACGCCGTGGCGTAGGGCAAGCGTGGATACCCGGTGGGGATCGACTCCCCGAGCGCGAGCCCATACCCGAAGACCACGCCGGGCCCGGAGACGAGAACCGCGACGGGGCCGAAGGGGTCCATCCGGAAGTGGTCCTGTGGATGAGAAGGACGCGGTGCCGCAGGCAAGTCGGACCAGCTCTCGCCGTCGTCGACCGAGACGGAGAACTCGCCCGAAGACGGGTGATAGGCGACGAGACTGCCAATCGAGGTTTGACCCAACACCATGCGCCCGGGCTGCAGTGTGAGGGTCCCGAGGTGCTCCCAAGCGTCATCGACGGAGCGGAGGACCGAGCGGGGTTCGTCGTCGCCCAGAAGCAGCAGCCGGCCATCGGTGAGTCTCGCGCTCGCGGCCACGGCGGCGGGGAGCGGCGCAGGTTGTCGTTCTTCCCACGGCTCGCCGGGGCCGAGCCATGCGTAGACCGGCGCGAGCGGGGTGTCTGGGGTGCCCGCGCCGAGGACGACGACTTCGAGGGGGTCCGCGTGGAGTCGGGCGGTGATGGCATCGCCCGGGAGGCTGGCTTCGTGTTGCCAGGCGCCCCAGCGGGTCTGCGTGCAGCCTTCGCCCGACGGGGGAGGGGGTGCTTCGCCGGACTCGGAGCTGTCACTCGTGGCCTCGGGCAGGGGAGTTGCCGTCGTGCCGCCGGAGCTGCTCGGGTCTGTGTCCTCGGCTTCGCCTGCCGCCTCGGGTGGGCCGCATGCGAGGAGCAGGGTCAACACAGCACCAATCCTGGGTGCGGAGTTCATG
>CAYGTG010001016.1:0-3445 GCA_964352485.1 uncultured Nannocystaceae bacterium
GTGCAGTGGCGCTCCGGTACTTGGATGCTCGCCCCGACTTTCACGGCACGGTGGTGCTCGTCAACGCACCGATCTCCTACGCTCGGACCCTTGCGACGATCATCGCCAACTGTCGGGCGGTCTACGAGGCCAACGACGACACGAAGAACGTCGGTTACCTCGACCAGCTTGAGGCGATGGATCCCGCGTCCTCGCAGTACGCAGGATTCACGTTCGCGCATGGGTTGGGATGCGGCCTGTACCAACCCAAGGTCGCAACCGAGGGTGCAAAAACGATCATGAGCCAAGCGGGAACGCACCCGGCCGCGGCACTCTTCTCGGACAGCAAGCCGGGCCCGTTCATCGGGTTTCACGCCCAAGAGCAGTACACGACGCTCGATCTCTCGGACTCGTTGAAGCGCCACGCTGGCCGTCTTTGGGCTGTGTACGGTGAGGAGGATCGCATCATCAGCGAGGGCGACCGGGTTCTGCTGCGCGAAGAGCTTGGATCTCGATTCTTCGCGATCGCTGGAGCTGCCCACAACGTGTTCGTCGACGCGCAACCGCGGTTCCTCGAGTCGCTCGCCGCAGTGATCGAGCACGGTTGAGCGCACCGCCGTAACGTCTCGGGGGCGGCCGGTACTACCCCCGAGGCGACGTGATGCTGTACTGGCAACTCCTCATGCGGTGGGAGCTGGGCGTTTTCCAGGTGTTCTTGCTGCTGTTCGTCTCCGCGGTTGGCGGGTTTGTCCTTTGGGTCGCGGAGACCCGGCTCACCCAACGCAAGCTGTGGAAAGCCGAGCCACCGCAACGTCCATCGCTGCGGACTTGGGCGCGCCTACCGTTGTACGCGGTCCTGGTCGCTGTGATGAGCCTGTTGTTCACGGGGCGAGGAAGGCCCGTCGGTGGCCTCGTCGTCTTCGATGAGCAGGGGATCCCACAGAGGGCAACGATGCAGCTGGTCGTTCACGCCGGCGGCAAGATCAAGGTCGAGCACGAGGTCCTGCGGGCGATCGGCTCGGGCGGATCGACGCTGGCATTGCACCGGGTCGGGTACGAAGGGGGGCGCAAGCCGCTGCGGCGCGCTTCAGCTTTCTGGGATGGCGAGATCATTCGCTCGACCGAGACGCTTGATGTCCTCGCGACCGCGGCTGACGTTCGCAGTGCGGTACCCGCTCTACAGCAGGCGGAGTCTCGTTTCTTGCACGCCCAGGGCAACGGGAACGCGGCGTTCCAGCGACGCGACGGTGCCGAGATCCTGGTGGCCCCAGCCGATGTCATCGATGACGAGGACCTCGGCCCGGCTGGTTGCCTCGTCGACATCCTCCTTCGCGGAAGAGTCGACGTTCCTGGTCTCATCGAACCACGAAGTGTGCCTTGGGCAGGGCCCGGTCCGGGCTGTCCAAGCGTGCCGCCCGTTGGCGTCCAGCTTCTGGTCTCGGATGATGCAGCCTTCGGTGAGGTGCATCCGCTGCTTTCGCTTCGAGACGAATCGGGCCGGCGGTGGCAGGCCGAGCTGCGTACCGCCTCGCAGACCGAAGACCCGGTGCTGGTCGGTGCCGTGCCCTTTGCGGAGGCCCTCGTTGTGGTCGTAGCGGACGGAGACGAACTCGTCTTCGCGCGCTTGGGTTGGACAGACGGCGTCACGATCGACATCGTGCGCTGGTAGGTCGCCCCTGCGGCTATCCTTCCCAGACCATGCGTCAAGTCTGGATCAGCAAGGCCGGTGCTCCCGAAGTGCTCGAGGTTCGCGAAGCGGCCGACCCCGAGCCGGCCAAAGGCGAAGTTCGCATCGCGGTCGAGGCGGCTGGCATCAACTTCGCGGACATCATGGCGCGCATGGGGACCTACCCCGACCTCCCGGGCATCCCGATCGTGGTGGGCTACGAGGTCGCGGGAAAGATCGACGCGGTGGGTGCCGGGGTTGACGCGGAGCGAGTGGGGGAGGACGTGCTCGCCATGTGCAAGTTCGGCGGCTACTCGAGCGCGATCTGTGTGCCGGCGATTCAGGTCTTCGAGCGACCCGAGGGCATGGACGCCCGCACCGGGGCCGCGCTTCCGGTGACGTACTTGACCGCGTGGCAGCTCGTCGTCGCGATGGGCGGTCTGATGGCTGGTGAGACGGTCTTGATTCACAGCGCTGGCGGAGGCGTGGGGATCGCCGCGGTGCAGATCGCCAAGCACATCGGCGCCACCATCATCGGCACGGCATCACCCGGCAAGCACGAGTACCTTCGGTCAATCGGCGTTGATCACTGCATCGACTATCGCAGCGAAGACTTTGAAGCGCGGACGATGGCGATCACCAAGGGGGCGGGCGTGGAGCTGATCTGCGATGCGGTCGGGGGCGATTCGTTCAACAAGGGCTTCCGAATCCTCGCGCCGACCGGTCGCATGGGGATTTTTGTCATGTCGACCACCGCGACAGGCAAGAGCCGATCGATCTTGGCGATGCTGCGCATGCTGTGGCAGCTGCCCTGGTTCCAGTTCAACCCGGTCACGCTCATGAACCAGAACAAGGGCGTGTTCGGGGTGAACATGGGCCGGATGTGGGATCAGAGCGAGCGAATCGCTGGCTGGATGGAGCAGATCCTCCAGCTGTATCGCGAGGGCATCGTGGCGCCGCGGGTCGACAACAGTTTCAGCTTCGACGAGGCCGCGGCGGCACACCACTACATCCAAGATCGAAAGAACGTCGGCAAGGTCTTGCTGACGCCGTAGGGGCCCGATCTACTCGTTGGCCGCGCTCACGACGAGCGCCATGGTCTCCTCGGCGGCTCCCTCGGGAAGGGGCCGGCTCTCGACGGCCTTCGCGGCGAAGAACGCATGGAGCGGCTCATCCTTCGCGACCTTCGCGAGGTCAAACGTTGGGGTCGACGCCGCGTCGGCGATCCCAACGACGCCATAGAAAATCTCGCCGCGCATGCCCAGCCCCAGTTTCAAGGCACCGTCCCCTTGGAGGTCCTGGGTCACCAGTTGCACCGTCTGCCACCCGAGGTCTGCAAGGTCGCCACGGACGTCCTTGAAGTGCTTGAGCTCCGGCACGTACATGAGGAACGCCATGCCGTGCTCGGACTCGTGACAGTGCACGCGGAACGGCTGTCCGTTGTTGTCGGAGAACATCTCGGCTCGGAGCATCGTGACAACCTTAGAGGCCAGCACCGCACGCTCTTTGCAGCCCTCGGTGTTGCCGGAGCCCAGTGTCGTCACGCTCTTGGCTTCGTTGCTCGCGGTCTCGAACTCCGCTTCGCCCGGGCCCTTGGGTCCCTGCTCGCAGGCTTGAAAGCTCAAGCTCGCGATAGGAAGGACGGCGAGCGCGTATCGGACCCGATTCATCGCGGCGGACTCTACACGTACCGTCTGGGGCTCGCGTCCAAATCCGACCTCGGAGCGGCTGGCGTACCATTTGCGCCTAGCCCTGAAAGAAGCGAGACCCAAGTCGTCCTCGGGTCCGATTGCAGCGACC
>CAYGTG010001017.1:0-3439 GCA_964352485.1 uncultured Nannocystaceae bacterium
CCACCCCCCAGGAGGAACCGCTCGCCGGCTTCGGCGACGCCGACCCCGGTCTCGACGACGACCAAGACGACGACCCAACCGTGCGCCAGCGAGAGCTCGCTGGAAGCTACGAGTACGTGGTCCTCGAGGGCGGAAGCCTGGGCGGGATCGTGAACTGGCTCGACGAGAACGGCTTCGCTCAGGATGACGACGCCCCACCGATTCTGCAGGAGTACATCGACGACGGCTTCCTCTTCGTCGCGTTCAAGCTGCGCTCAGGCCTCGGCGTCGATCAGATCCACCCCATCGTGCTGCGCTACCCGGGCGACGAAGCGTGTGTCCCCCTGCGATTGACCCGGATCGCCGCGCGCGACGACATGGGCGTGCGCACCTTCTTCCTGGGCCGCGACCGCGTCACCCCGACCAACTTTCGTCACGTGCAGCTCAACCCTGTGAAGTTCGACTGGGACTCCCCGGGGGCGAACTACGAGGAGGCGGTCACCCGCGCTGTCGACGAGGACGGCGCGGACGGGCAAGCGTTCGTGACCGAGTACGCGGGCAGCTCCAACGTCCTGTCGTCCCCGGCCTTCAACTCGAACCTGTGGCAGGGCGAGCCTTTTCGATCCGCGAGCCCCCAGAACCTCACCACCCTGCTGGCCGAGCACAACCTGATGTCCTGCACCATGTTCGACTGCTTCCCAAGCCACCCGCTCGTTCCCTCGCTGTTGCAGACCTATGTCCCGCCACCGCCAGGCGTCGACCCCAAGGACTTTTATGCATGCACCAGCTGCTACGCCGATTGGCAGCCGGAGGACGACTCCCCCGACGCAGCGACGAGCGGCGCTGGCCATCGCGGGAGCACCAGCCACGCAGGCAGTGGCAGCACTGGCGATCTTGGCAACACCGAAGGCGGCACCGCCACTGACACCTCGGGAGCTGCGACCGGCGTCGGTAGCACCGGAGCCGCGGCAGGAGAGACAACCGGCGATGGAAGCACTGGCGGTGAACCGAGCGGCTCGAGCAGCGACGGCAGCACAGGCGACGACGACCCGACGCCAGACGCGTGGCCCGCCTCTTGGGACACCGACGAGCTCGCCAACGCGCTGCAGGAGCAGGTCGTCGACCCTAGCCAACACGCAGCGGCCCTGGTGCGCAAGTTCGGATATCTCACGCGCATGTACACGACGCTCTCGCCCAGCGAGATGACTCGGGACCCCTTGTTCGCCGAGATGCCCGGCCTTCCCGATGTCGACAGCGATTGGTCGGCCACACGCTTCAATCGCTGCGGTGGACCCGACCGTGTCGAACTCGATTCCGGACCGATCGTGTGGTTCACCGAAGCCGACGAGCCGCCCGAGTTTTCGCAGATGCCCTACGGGCGGATCGTCGAGGAGTTCTTCACCGGCGCCCCCATGACGCTGCTCAACCACGTCGAGGCCATCGACGCCGAGCTCGCGGCTTGGAACGACGAGCATCGAGGCTCCGACATCACCCCCGACGATGAGCTCGTCGACGAGTCCGATGACGACGACGGCGGCTTCTGCAGCTGCACCTCGACCGAGTCGGTGCGGGGATCCGGGACCCTATCGATGCTGCTGCTGCTGGGCCTCGGCGCCCGCAGGCGTCGACGGTGGCTTGGCTGAGGGCTCCACGCCACCGGCGTCGATCAGCGCTTGATACTCGGCCTTCTCCTGCTCCGCACCGATCCGATCCAAGTACCCGATCGTCCGCCGAGCAGCCTCCATGGCGCGCTCGGGCTGCCCCCTGCGCGCCTCCACAAACGCACGCGTCCCTTCCAGCGACGCCAACGACGAAGGATCCGAGAGAGCCGGGTCAGAGGTGGTCTGCTCGATCGCTCGTTCGAGCTTGCGCACAGCGTCGTCGAGCTTGCCTTCGTCCTCGTCGACGCCGGCCAAGATCCGGGTGAGGTTGACCTGCGACTCGCGTTCGGCCGGGGTCGCGTCGGTCAGGGTTGCGAGCGTCCGCATCACGACGTCGCGCGCCTGCTTCGTCTTGCCCTGCATCGACAGCGCGCGCGCGAGAAGCTCTGCGCCCCACGACATCTTCGGGTCCGAAGCCCCGTACAGACCGCTGATCGTCGTCATCGCCTCTCGAGCCAGCGAGACGGCTTCGTCCGGTCGCTCGGCCATCAGCTCTTGGTCTGCCAAGGCAAATGCCGTGACCGCGGTGCGAATGTGTTCTTTGCCATACAAGGCAACGGTGCTCTCGTAGGTCTGGCGGAGCATCGCGAGGCTCTCCTCGAACTTCCCCAGTCGCGCCAGGTAGTCGGCCAGCGAGCGCTTGGTGTTGAGCGCATAGGGGTCGTTCGGTCCTCCGGCTGCCTCGAGAAGCTCCACGGCTCGGCGCATCATCTCAACCCCTTGCGCAACATCCCCTGCGGCGGCCGTGTATCGCCCCTCATCGGCGAGGATCCGCCCTACGGACGCGTGCTCATCCCCGACGGTCGCGGTCAATATGCTGCGGGCCTCCCCGGCCACCGCGACGGCTTCGTGCGCCCGCCCCAGCTCGAACGCCGTCATCGCGACATTGGCCAGCGCCCGACCTCTCTCGTAGCCCATCGTGTCGGCCGGAAGCAGATCGACCAGCGCCTGACCAAGCTCGTACGCCTCAGAAAACCGGCCTTCGTAGATCAGCTCGAACACCTCCGCGCCAAGCAGCAACCGGCGCAGGTAGGGAGGTTCGGAGAGCCTCGCGATTCGGGCCCGCGCGACCGCCTTCCATCGATGCGCATCATCGAAGCGGCCCATCGCCCCACAGACACGCACCAGTACGATCGCAGCCTCTGCAGCGACCGCATCGAGGCCGGATCCGTCCGCGATGCCGTTGGCTTCGATCAACGCCTGACGAGCGTCTTCGAGCTGCTCGCGCTCCGCATAGACCAACCCTGCGGTGAGCTGGGCTTGCGCGAGCAGAGCGTCGTTGTCGAGCGCCCGCGCCTCGATCACGAGCGAGCCCGCCAGCGTGAGTGCAGCATCCCCACTGCCGGCCCTCACCAGCGCACGCGCACGCACGAACCCATCGCGGAGCGGGAGGTCGTCCAGCCCCGACGCCCAATGGGCTGATCCGCACTGCTCCAGCACGGGGACCGCATCCACGACGCCCATCGTCTCGCCGGCAGAGACCTCTTCGTCCTCGATCACTCCCAGCGACGTATCGACATCACGCAGCCACTGATCCAGGCACTCCAACCGCGCGCTGGGGCCCGCGGCACACACCTCGTCCAAGGCACCCCGCCACGACTGCATGCGCGTCTCGAGCCGACCGCGCGCCGCGGTCCACACCGCAGCTTCGCTCCCGCGGGCGTCCTGCAGGACCGACCGCTCCAGGGCTTCGATGCGGGGCGGTGACCAGACCTGGTCGGCTCGGGATGCCAGCGCGCTGCACGGGTCGTCGTCTGCGCCCGCCTGTCCGACTCCGACCAACACCGCCGCCGCGACCA
>CAYGTG010001018.1:0-3438 GCA_964352485.1 uncultured Nannocystaceae bacterium
GTCCTGTGTAAATAACAGTGGTAGCCGTATCATTAAAAAAAAACGGCCACGGGGGCGAAACTCAACACGGTCTACTCTCGGTTACGGATCGCTCGTCGTCGGTTCGAGGGTGCGATCGCAAAACGGACGGAAGGAGGAGCATCGCGATGAAGAAGCTGAACTCAGAGGCTCGGGCGCTGTTGGAGCAGTACCGCGAGCACTCCGAGATCCATGATCAGCCCGACGTGGCCGTGCTCGAGAGGATCGAGTCATCGATCGAGTCCGGTGGGGCGGCTCCGAGGGAGGCACCTGGGCGTGCGGCGTCGTGGATGGCCTGGGGGGCGATTGCCGCTGCAGCGCTGGCGACGGTCTGGATCTGGACCCGCCGAGCCGAGCTGCGCGTCGCCGCGCCGAGTCCCGTGTCCAGCGCGGTGGATCGTGTCCTCGAAGATGCCCAGCACAACCTTCAGGTGCCCGGGCCGCTCGCTCCGGCGGCTCCGCGGGTCGTGTTGCCCACTGCGCCGCTCACGGAACCTACGCCGGCGGCCATTCCACAGCCGCGTGGCCGGAGGCAGGTCGACGAGCCCGAGGCCCAAGCTCCGGATGACGCACTTCAACGTGAACTCGACCTCCTCCGTCAGGCCACAGAGGCCGTGCGAGCAGGGCGATCGGCCGACGCCAAGGCATCTCTGGGTGCGCACGCGCTGTCCTATCCACAGGGGCAGCTGGCCGAAGAGCGAGAGGCGCTCCTGGTGGTGGTGCGGTGTCGCGGTGGCGAGTCGAAGACCGGCCGGGTCGCGTTCGAGCGTTCGCATCCCCGCTCGCATCACCTGCCTTCGATTCGACTCGCGTGCGATCCGAAAAAAACGACGGGGACAGTGACGGACGACGCGGGCGGCGGGCAATGAAGGGCATGACTTTCGAGACACGGCGACACTTGGGTGTTTGCGCGGCACTTCTGCTCTGCATCGCGAGCTGCGATCGGGGCTCCGTTGGGGAGTTTGGAGAAACCCAGGGCGAGGCGGGAAGCGACAGCGAGGGCCCGACGACCGGTGCATCGGCGAGTGCTTCGGCCGGATCCGGATCCGCCGGGTCGATGTCGAACGGCATGACGACCGTGGGTTCGAGCTCGACCGGTGGCGTGACCGAAACGACGTCCGAGAGCGCCTCCGAATCCGGGATCCAGCCCGATGTCGGCGACGCTGGCTTGTGCGAGAACCCGGCGCACGGCTGCGCGGGCCCCGTGGACTGCGGTGAGAACTGCGGCGCGCTCGATTCGATGTTCGATGACGATGGCTGCGTCCGCGTGGCGTGCGGAGTCGGCCAGGCGTGCGACGATGGTGACTTCTGCTACCGGCCGCAGGACTACGGCGGCTGCCAGAGTTCGGATCTCACCTGCAGCGAGTTCGACGGAACGTGCGGCTGCGGGCTCGATCCCGACTGTGGCGGGGCGTACTGCGTGCCCGAAGACATCGTCTTCGGCGGCATCGTCGAAGGTCCGACCGACGGCGTGGTGACCAACGACTGCGCTCCGGACGATGGACCCGCGTTCTCGATCACCGTCGGAACCTATGCGTCCGATGCGTGCGGAGGAGCGTTCGATCCCGGCCCGACGCTGAGAATCCTCGTCGTCCAGGATTTCGGGACCCAAGGGACCACCGCGACGGATGACTGGGCCGTCGCCTCCGCCTGGTACTCGACCGACGGCACCCAGGAGACCACCCAAACCGCCCAGTGGGTCGTGGTGCGGATTCCCGACTGGGAGGAGACCATCACCGGAGACTACGAGGTGCTCTTGGAGGACGAGACGCTGCTCGTGGGGACCTTCTCGTCCGTCGTGTCGTGCCCCTCCGACGCCATGTGCGGCTGAGCAGGCCCCGCCCTGGCGATCCTGCCCGCATTGGGGCAGGCTTGCCGCGCCATGGCGAAAAAGGTCAGCACCAAGCCCCCTAGCGGGATGCGCGACTTCTTGCCCTCCGACCTCGTGCGGCGAAATCACGTGGTCTCCGTGGTGCGTGAGGTCTACGAGCGGTACGGCTTCGTCCCGCTCGAGACCCCCTCGATCGAGAATCTCGAGATCCTCACCGGTAAGTACGGTGAGGACGAGAAGCTCATCTACCGGCTGCTGCACCGCGGTGACTCGCTGAAGAAGGTGCTCGAATCCGACGAGGCGGTCACCTCGGCTCGGCTCAGCGACCAGGCGCTTCGCTACGACCTCACCGTTCCGCTGGCTCGGGTGGTTGCGCAGTACGGGGAGCTTCCCAAGTACTTCAAGCGCTACCAGATTCAGCCGGTCTGGCGAGCGGACCGGCCCGGCAAGGGTCGATTCCGTGAGTTCTACCAGTGCGATGTCGACATCACGGGGACGACGTCCAACCTGGCCGAGTGCGAGGTCCTCGCGGCTGGGTGCGAGGTCCTCTCCACCCTAGGCTTCGATGCGTTCGAGTTCCACATCAATCACAGAGGTCTGCTGCGGGCTCTGATTCGCACCGCGGGCATCGACCTGTCCCAAGAAGGCACCGCGCTGCAAGCTGTCGACAAGCTCGATAAGATCGGTCGCGATGGTGTCTTGGATGAACTCGACTCCCGAGGTGTCGAGCGCTCGGCAGGCGAGACTCTGTTGGGTCTGATCGCTGAAGATGCCACGATCGAAAGCCTGAAGTCCTCGATCTCCGATGACGAAGGGCTCAAGGCTCTGGCCGAGCTCGAGGAGCTGCTCGCGCTACTCGAGCACACGCCGGCTGCTGGTCAGGCTCGCTTCTCCCCACAGCTCGCCAGAGGGCTGGGCTACTACACGGGGCCGATCTTCGAAGCCCAGGTCACCGACCTTGGCAGTTCGATCGCCGGCGGAGGTCGCTACGACGAACTCGTGGGCATGTTCGGTAAACAGACCGTGCCGGCGGTCGGGCTGTCGCTGGGCCTCGAGCGCATCCTGGTGGTCATGGCCGAGCGCGGCATGTTCCCCGAACTCGCACAGGGGCCCGACGTCATGGTGTGCTGGAGAGACGTGGAGCGGGCGGCCGTCCTGAAGGTTGCCCACGCCATGCGAGGCCAGGGGCTGCGGGTCGAGGTCTTTCCGGAGCCAACGAAGCTCGGCAAGCAGATCCAATACGCCGATGCCCCCGGCGTTCGGGCCCGATGGGTGGCGGTGCTCGGCGAGCGGGAGATCGAGGGCGGCACGGTTTCGCTGAAGCATCTCGAGACGGGAGCGCAGTCCGAGGTTCCCGTTCGCGACGTGGCCTCGGTCGTCCGCGCATAGGCCGTTCGCGCCAAAACACTCTCGTGACGCGGAGCGATGCGGGTCACGTGCGTCACAGCGTCGAGCCCCGGTCCGTGGTACGCCAATACCCTGTGACAGACACGAGCCTCGCAGGACGCATTCTCGTCGTCGATGACGAGCGCAACATTCGGCGTACGCTTCGGATGGTGCTCGAAGGGGAGGGCGCGACCGTTCTCGAG
>CAYGTG010001019.1:0-963 GCA_964352485.1 uncultured Nannocystaceae bacterium
TGGCGGTGAGCGAATAGTTCCCGGAGCCATCGTTGATCGCCACGTGGACGGCGCCCCCGCCCGCGGCCTCTCCACGCTGGATCAACGCATCGTAGTCGCCGTCCCCATCGAGGTCGCCGGACACCACGCCGACGATGAACGATCCGCTCATGTCGAGGCCCCGAGCCGCGGTCTCGTTCGTGAAGTTCCCGTCTCCGTCATTGATCAGCAGCGCAAAGTTGACCGGTCCGCCGCAGTTGCTGTTGTTGCAGAACGCATGGGCGACGAAGAGGTCCACGTCGCCATCGCCCTCGACGTCGGTGTTGGAGATGTTGAGCGCACTCTGAGACATCTGCCATGCGGTCGAGAACTGGCCGCCGCGGTTGATCTGCAGCGTCAGCGGCTCACCGTTTCCGCCCGAGAGGTTGTCGAGGTCGCCGTCCCCGTCCACGTCGGCCCACTGAAACGCGTCTTCGCCCCAGCCCGACGCACCCGGCATCCCCCGGATCAAGAAGCCGGTGAACCCGTTGTACGGCGTCATCAACCCGCCGCCGGTGTTCATCAACAGCCCGTAGCGAGACCCCAGCGCTCGGTCGACGACGCCGTCGCCATCGTAGTCGCCCAGGTCGCCGTCGTAGTAGTTCTCGTTGCCGTTGATCTGCAGCGGGTGTGAGCCCGAGAACCCGTAGGTGTCGGTTTGCAGGGCGTCGCTGCTGTCGACCAGGCCGTTCCAGTCGGCCTGCCCCGCGCGCGGCAGGGCGAAGGTGGTCGTGGCGGCGGCGAGGATGAGGAAGGTCTTCGTGGGTTTCATGGCGGCATTCGTGAAGGAGGCTCAGGCGCGTCGGCGCCGAGCGAAGAAGGCGGAGCAAAGCAGCGCCCACACAAGCGCTGGAGGCGAGTTCGACCTGCAGCGGCAGGCGCAGCCCTCGTCGGTCCCGGTCGCGGACGGGCCTCCCGAACTCGAAGCCTCGCCCGCGTCGTCGC
>CAYGTG010001019.1:973-3435 GCA_964352485.1 uncultured Nannocystaceae bacterium
CGGACCCGTCGTTCCGGAGGCGCTCGTCGTGCCTGTGCCCGAATCGCCGCCGGTCGACGACTCGCCGGCGGAGTCCGTGTCCTGCGACGGCAGCTCCGGGTACTCGTCCTGCTCGCCCTGCAGGCTGAGCAGAAACGCGACGAGGTCGTCCATGTCCTCATCGCTCAGATGCGAGGTGACCCCGTGCAGGTCGTCGGGGTTCTCCACCGTGAGCACCTCGAGCAGCGTCGGCGCCCGGCCATCGTGCAGGTACGGCGCCGTGGTCCACACACCCAACAGCGTGGGCGTATCGAACCCAACGAGCGGTGCGCCCAACCCCTGCCCGCTGCTCGCTCGCGCGGTCCCGACGTCGTGCCGCACGTAGTCGGCCGGATCCTCGGTCAGGGTGCTGTCGGTGAAGCGCGGCGGGGCATGGCACTCGGCACAGCCAACCGTCTCGTCGAAGAACACCGCAAAGCCCCGCTGGGCCGAAGCGGACAGCGCCCCATCCGGGTCCCGGTGAGGGCTCCGCGGCACCGTCGTCAGCGAAGAGACATAGGCCGCCAGCGCATCGAGGTCTGCGCTGCGACCGGCGTTGAACTCCGGCGCGAGGGGTGCGTGTGGAGCGTCCGGGGCCAAGAAGCCCTCGCCCCCGAAGCCGCCTTGGATGTCGTTCTCGAAGTCTTGGATCTCGTCGAAGTTCGCGGTCCAGTGCACCGGACCGTGGCCCGTCCCCGCGCGTCCTCGCAGATCGATCGTGTTGCGGCGCCCTTCCCCGTATTGGGTGAAGTCCCAGACCCGGCCGTCGCCGCCGCCGTCGGGATGGCACGACGCACACGCGATGTAGTTCTGGTCCGAGTGCGTCGGCTCCCGGCTGGAGAAGAACATCGCCTTGCCCCGGGCCACCGTAGGCGAGAGCGGCTCGTCCGTGACCCGCACCTGGCTGATTTCGGTCGGCTGCGTGGGGTCCTGGACGTCGAAGGCCACCACCGATCGGGACAACGCCTCGTGCACGTACACGCGCGTCCCGTCGGGGCTCACGACCACACCGTCCGGAGCATGTCCCGTATCCACCCGGGCCTCCTCGTCGACCGCGTTCCCGGTGCTGGTGTCGGTCGTGCGCGCCACCACCACGTCGTAGACCGACAGCGCGGCCGCACCCTGGTGGGTCAAGTACGCGTAGCGACCCAGCGGCGAGAAGGCCACCGCCGACACCCCATCGGCGTCGTTGGTGTCCAGGCGCTGCGAGATGATCTCCGCCCCCGACTCGATCGAGATCGGCGCCAACACCCCCCGAAGGCGGTTGCGAGGCTCCAGCAGCTGTCCGTCAAACGTCGGACCCCGGTGCGTGTTCGCCTTGATCCCTCCCACCCAGATCGTCTGCTGCGCCGGGTCGATCGCGATCGCCGACAACACGGTCGGCACGCCGCGGCCCGAAGACGACGAGTCGGGCCCGGGGTCGTCCGCGAGCACCACGTCGGCCATCAACGCCCGCGAGGCGACATCCAGCCGCGACACGTGTCCAAAGTCCGTGTCCGCCAACAAGTGCGTGACCCATGCGGTTGCACCATCGCCCGTCATCGCGAGCGCGCGGGGTCCGGGTCCCACCGCGATGTCCTCCCGGATCGCCAGCGTCGGATCAAAGACCGACACCGTGCCTGCCCCATGCTTGGCGACGATGACATCGCCGGTTCCCGGCACCTCCAGCACTCCGAAGGGCTCTCTGCCCGTCGGCGTCGCGCTCAAGAGCTCCGAGGTGTTCGCATCGATCGCCCACAGCTCATCGGACTCGAAACACGTCACCAGCACCGCAGCGTCGTCGCGCGCCCACGCCACGTTTCGCGGCGCTCCACACACCGCGATCTCCGTGACCTCCAGCGTGTTCGTGTCGAGCAGCGAGATCGAGTCCGAGTCCGCGTTCGCCACCGCGAGCCTTGCGCCCGAAGTATCAAGTGCGATCGGGCCACTGCTGCGGGCCCGCTGCGGCGTCGGTGGGGACAGCATCACCACATCCAGACTCACCAACGACTGTGCCGCCCCGTCCGAGACCACCAGCGTCACCACGTGCAGCCCCAGTCCCGCGAACACGTGCACCGGCGCCGCCAGGTCCGACGTTGTGCCGTCCCCAAAGTCCCAGCTGTAGCTCAGCGCGTCGGGTCCCTCATCCGGGTCGAACGAGCCTGCGCTCGAAAACGAGATCGGCTGCCCCAACAACGCCTCCAGCGGCGTCGCGCTGGCCTGCGCCACCGGCGGAAAGTTCGCCCACGCGGTCGCAGGGGTCAGCGCAAGCGTGAACCCAAGTACGCTCCACCGGTTGACGCGCCATCCCACCGCGAGTGGGTCACCCGGCGCGACGATGGATTACAGATTTTCTTCTCGCCTTGGGGCCGCCCCGTTCTAGGCGCGGAACCTCTGGCAAGCTTGGGTGTCTTGGGTCCCATGGCCACAGTCGCAACACCTCGCCGACCATGGCCAGTGCTCTT
>CAYGTG010001020.1:0-3431 GCA_964352485.1 uncultured Nannocystaceae bacterium
CAGGGGCGCGAGCAAGCGCGCTCGCGCGACCGCTGGGAGGGGGACCCGAGAGCCGGCTTCGCCGGTCTCGGGGGAGGGCCGCGAGGGCCCTCCCTAAAGACTAATTCAGCTTGACGTTGCTGCCCTTGACGATCACGTCGCCGCTGCCCTTGACCTGGATTTTCTTGCCCTTGATCAAGATGTCTCCGCTCTTCTTGAGCGCGATGGAGGCCTTGCCGCACTTGAAGGCGATCTGCGTCTTCACGTCGAAGGTCAGCTTCTTGTCCCCTTTGAGAACGTAGTCGTCCTTGGCGGTGATCGACGTCTTCTTGGTCGCGGTGATGCTCATCGCGTCGCCGGCCTCGATCGTCATCTTCTTCTGCGCCTTGATCGTGATGTCCTTGGCGCACTGGAATTTGCCGGAGAGCCCGGCGGTGACCGAGAACGCCCCGACCGCGGTGATGCTTCGGCTCGCGCCGACCTTCTCGGAGTACAGGCCTCCCACGGTGACCGACTTTTGGAGCCCGACGATCTCCTCGGACTTGAGCATGACGGTCGCCTTGCTGGTCTTGGCGATGGTCTGCTCGCGTTTTCCCGTGATCGTCTCGGTGACGTCCTTGACGATCGTGATCTCCTGGTTTGCGTGGCAGGTGTACGCCGCGTCCCCGGTGATCGTGATCGTCTCGGTCCCGGTCACGTTCTCGGTGTGGTTTCCGGTCACATCGATCGTCTTGTTGCCCCCGACGGTCTCCGCTTGGTCGACGTCCACGGTCTTGGTGCGATTGTTCGCCACCGAGAGGGTGTCGTCGGCACCGATCGTCGTGGTCCGGCAGTTGAGGACCGTGTTGTTCCAGTCCTTCTGGGCATGCAGGTTGATCTCTTCGGAGCCGGCAGCATCTTCGAAGCGGAACTGGTTGTATCCGCCGCCTCCCGGCGAGCTGTTCGACTTCCAGCCGCTTTGGGTCTTGTTGTCCGGAAGCGGAAACGGCGCTGCGTTGTCGCCGTTGTAGACGCACCCCGTGACCAACGGACGGTCGGGGTTGCCCTCGAGGAATTGCACGACGACCTCCATCCCGATCCGCGGGATGAACTGAGTGCCCCACGCCGGTCCAGCCCAACTCTGCGCCACGCGGACCCAGCACGAAGAGGTGTCATCGAAGGTCATCGCCTCCTCCCAATGGAACTGCACCATGATCCGGCCGTGCTCATCGGTGTGGATTTCGTCCCCCGCAGGGCCACACACGGTGGCCGTTTGCGGACCGCGGATGCGCGGTTTTGGGGTGCGCTGAAGGGGGCGGATCGACAGCTGGAGCGGCTGAACCTCGATACGGTTGCGGTAGCGCCCCTCCTCGCCGCCGTCGGTCCCGTTGACGATGACCTCGGGCTGCTGGGACATGTGTACGACGCGAGTCAGGATGAACTGCGACTCCAGGTCGACCTTATGGTGACGCTCGAGCTCGAAGATTTTGCCCGCGCGCATGGTGTGCGCGTTGCCTTCGCCACGGACGGTGTTCGCACGGTTCTGCGCGGCCTCCAGCGCATCTGTTGTCCGCGTGGTGACGTCGTCCACAACGTATCGGCGACGCATCGCATCGTAGATCCGGCGGGTATAGCCGGCCTGGTCGTGCGCGAGTTCCCCGGTCGCGGTGAGCGGCTCGAGCGGGGTGAGAAAGTCATAGTCCTGCCGCAGGCTCGCCGTGGGAACGAGGGAGAGTTTCTGCTCGAACGACTGCACCGACAGCAGATCCGCCGTCTCGGGGCGGGTACTGATCATCGGGAACACCGCCGTCTCGTCGAGGTTCATGGCCTCGGTCAACTCGTCGTTCTCGTGGATGAGGAGCATCTTCTCCACGTCCCCCTCATGATCGAAGAGGTACGAGATGCCTTCTTCTTCGAGCAGGCGGCACACGAAGTCGAAGTCGCTCTCTGCGTACTGAACGCAGTAGTCCCGCACGGCGGTGCCTCGCGACGCCGTGCCGGAGTCGAGTTCGCGTCCGTAAGGTCCGAGGAAAGCAGCGAGGACCTCGTCCACGATGTCGAGCACGCTCATGTCTTGGAACATGCGGTGCTGCGTGTTCTGGCGGGCGAGCGTGAAAGCCGGCGCGAGGCGCACCCGAACCATCAGCTGGTCTTCGGTGCGCCCGATGAAGTCGACCTCCACGATGATTCCGTGGAGCATCTCGGGCTCGCCGCCTTCCCGGGACCACTCGACGCTCGCGGACTGACCCAGGAACTCGTCGGTGGCCGCCTCGAGGTCGTCGGTCACCAGGTCGACCGTCGCGTCGTACGGCCGGTTGATCGCCTCCTCGAGGTAGAAGCGGTAGACGCTCCACGAACCCGCCGCCGGGCCGGCGTCGCAGATGAACAAGTGGTCGATCTGAGGGAGCGTGGGCACCGCGCTCATAGTCCCTCCCCGGAGGCGAATCGCCAAGGACGGGGCGGTCTCACTCCCGGCCGGCGAGCCTCGGGGACGGTCGCCGGTTATTTGGAACGATCCCTCGCTCCGTGCGACGCCAGACCTCGGTGGCACGCACGAGAACGTCCCGGTACCGGCCCGTCAAGCGGCCCAAGGTCGCATCCCTGTTCTGCGCCGAGGGACTGCGCGCCCCCGCCTGCGTCGTTCTGGATGCACTCGGCGTTCGCGGTTGGAAGGTCTCCCTGCAAACCGGCGACGCGGCCCGAGAAGCCCTCAAGCGCTTCCGCGACCCCAACGCGGGCCTGCGCGTGCTGTGTCTGTCCGAGCCGCTGGACCACCCCTCTCGAGAAGCGCTGCGCCGTGCGCTCGATCCGCTCCACCGCGGCGACCTGCTCATCGTCGACTTCTTCACGCCTCGCTCGGTCGTCGAGCACATTCTGAAGTTCTCCGGGTACCGGGTTGGCGCCCGTCGCCCCACGCGCGGTCGCCGGACCACCCGCAGCTACCTCGCCGCGCCGACGCCATAGCGCGACCAGTACCCGACATCCACGGCGTTCTCGACCAGCGTCGGCGCAGCGGCAGCCGGCGTCGCGATCCTCGGCGGGATGTCGACGTTCCTGGCCGTAGAAGGCGGAGCTGGCCTCCGTAACCAGGTCCACGCGACCGTGGCGAGCGCCCCCCTCGAGCCTCAGGCAGCCTCTGCACTGCTGGAGCAGCCCACCCTGTCGGCGACGCTGCCAATCCTCGAAGATGCACCCCCGCCGCCGCGCCCCCGCCCGGCGGCAAGCGAGCCGCCGAAGACTCGGGTGCCTGAGGAGCCCGCCGCGTTCCTCGAGGACGTGCCCCTTCCCGAAGTCCCCATCGAGGGGCTCGTGGCGATCGAGCGGCCCCACGTGGTGCCCGCGGCGTTGGGGCGAGGCGGTGCTCCGGGACTGACGCGGGCGTCATCGCTGCACACCGTCGATCCGTTTGGCACCGAGTAGGCGGGCGACTTGCTGCCGCGGCTGTGGTGGTCGATAGTCGCCGGCGGGCATGT
>CAYGTG010001021.1:0-3423 GCA_964352485.1 uncultured Nannocystaceae bacterium
CTCCAGCACGAGACGACCATGCGACCATGCGACCATGCGACGGCAGAGCACGCCGACTTTGATCGACGAGACGACGATGACCCAAGGGAACGACGAGAATAGTCCCGGCGAGGACACCCTCACCGCGGAGATCGACAAGACCATGGCCGAAGCTGAAGCTGCGGTGAAAGATATGGGTGACGACGACAACGTCATCCAGATCGATGGTGACCTCGATGCCGACACCGAGGGGGCGTTCGATGCAGGCCCGGATGCTGCCCCCAGCGAACTGGAGGAGCTCCGCGAGCGCGTAGAGACGCTTCGCGGTGATCTGAGCGGGACCAAAGATAAGTGGATGCGGGCGCTTGCCGACCTGGAAAACTACAAGAAGCGCACGAAGAAGGAGATGGAGGACGCCGCGCTGCGGACCGCGAAGACCCTGCTACCCGCGTTCTTTCCCGTGTTGGACAACCTCGATCGCGCGCTCGAAGTGGCGGAGCCGACGGCGGCCAACGCCTCTGATGAAAACGCGGAGAACGTTCGAAACCTCGTCCAAGGGATCAAGATGGTGCGGCAGGAGTTTCTCGCTGCCCTCGTTCGCAACGGCATCGAGCCCATCGACAGCATCGGCACCGCGTTCGACCCCGCAAAGCACGACGCGCTGCAGCAGTTCGACAGCCCCGACTTCCCGCCAGGGGTGGTGATTCGGGAGTTCGAGAAGGGCTACATGCTCAAAGGCCGTCTGCTGCGACCGGCGCGAGTCATCGTGGCCGGTGCAGGTTCCACCGGCGTTCCGGCCGAAGACACACAGGCCGATACGGCGCAGGAGTGATCGTTGATGGGGCAGGGGCGAATCATCGGCATCGACTTGGGCACGACGAACTCGTGCGTCGCAATCATGAGCGGCGACGAGGTTCAGATCATCGCCAACGCCGAGGGCAGCCGGACGACGCCCAGCGTGGTGGCGTTCACCGAAGAGGGTGAGCGTCTCGTCGGACAGATCGCAAAACGCCAAGCCATCACCAACCCGACCAACACGGTCTACGCCGCCAAGCGACTCATCGGACTCAAGCTCGATGACCCGCGCATCGCCGAGCTGCGCAAGCTGCTTCCGTACGCCTTGGCCGCGGCGGAGAATGGCGACGCATGGATCGAGATCTGGGACCGCAAGTACTCGCCCTCTGAGATCGGGGCCGCGGTGCTCGCCAAGATGAAGGAATCCGCCGAGGCGTTCCTGGGCGAGACCATCTCGCGCGCGATCGTCACGGTTCCCGCGTACTTCAACGACAACCAGCGCCAGGCCACCAAAGACGCGGGCAAGATCGCCGGCCTCACCGTCGAGCGGATCATCAACGAGCCGACCGCTGCCACCCTTGCCTACGGCCTGCACGAGAAGGGCGAGAACAAGACCGTCGCCGTCTACGACCTCGGCGGCGGCACCTTCGACATCTCGCTGCTGGAGCTGCGTGGCGGCGTCTTCGAGGTCCTCGCGACCGCCGGTGATACGCTGCTGGGTGGAGAAGATTTCGACAACTGCATCGTGAACTGGTGCGCGATCGAGTTTCTGGCCGAGCAGGAGTTCGATCTTCGAACCGAGAAGCTCGCTGCGCAGCGCCTCAAAGAAGCGGCGGAGAAGGCCAAGCAGGAGCTTTCCTGGTCGGTCGAAACGGAGATCAATCTGCCGTTCATCGCTGCCCGAGCCGGTCAGCCGCTGCACTTCTCCCGCACGCTGAGCCGGCGCAAGCTGGAGGAGCTGACCAAAGATCTCATCGATCGCACCCTCGCACCGTGTCGGCAGGTGTTGGCAGACGCCGAGCTCGAGGTGGGTGATGTCGACGAGGTTCTTCTCGTCGGAGGCCAGACCCGGATGCCGTTGGTCCAAGATCGGGTCAAGGAGTTCTTCGGCCGTGATCCCAGCAAGGGCGTCAACCCCGACGAGGTCGTCGCCGCCGGCGCTGCCATCCAGGGAGCCGTGCTCGAGGGCACCGTCGAAGACGTTCTGCTGCTGGACGTCGTGCCCTTGCACATTGGCGTCGAGACCCAGGGGGGCGTGTTTGAGCCGCTCATCTTGAGGAACACGACCATCCCGACCAAGAAAACGCAGGTCTTCAGCACGACGGTCGACAACCAGCCCGTCGTCAACGTTCACGTCGCGCAGGGCCTGCGCGACATGGTCGAAGACAACCAGAGCCTTGCGCGCTTCCAGCTCACCGACCTTCCGCCGGCACCGCGGGGCGTCCCTCAGATCCAGGTGACCTTCGACATCGATGCCGACGGCATCTTGAGCGTGTCCGCCAAGGATTTGGGCACGCAGCGGGAGTCGAGCTGCCAGGTCACCCCAGCGTCTGGTCTGAGCGAAGAGCAGATCGACGAGCTTGCCGATGAGGCCGAGTCCCGCAAGGGCGAGGACGCTGCCAAGAAGGACGTCGCCGAGCTTCGCAACCGCGCCGAGACGCTCGTCTACACCTGCAAGCGATCTCTGGAGGCGTACGGCAACCTGCTCAGCGACGTGGATCGGGCCGACGTCGCCTCGGATACCAAGCGCCTCGAAGCGCTGCTCGCCGGCTCTGCAAGTGCGGATGCCCTTCGTGAGGCGCTTTCCGCTCTCGAGAACTCATCGCATCAGATCTACGAAGCGATGATGGCCCAGTCCGGACAGGACGGCTGAGAGCACTCGCGCCTGGCGACCGATTCGGGGCTGGACGCGGCAACAAGGGGCACAGATGGCGATGGATCACTACGCGGTGCTGGGGGTCGAGCGGGGCGCTGACTCGGAGACGATCAAGAAGGCGTATCGTCGCTTGACGCTGCAGTTTCATCCCGATCGTCACCCCGACGACACCCAGGCGCACGAACGGTTTCGGCAGATCAATCAAGCCTACGACGTGTTGGGGGACCCGCGAAAGCGGACCCGTTACGACACGCAGTCTCGCCTGAGCAGCGGACTCGATCTCGCGGGGGTTCATCCGGGGCAGAGCCCGCGCGACCTCCTGCAAAACGTCTTTGGAGACGTGTTTCGAAGCCGTCGACGCGGACGCCGTCGGGGACGGGACCTTCGCTACACCTTGACGATCTCGCTCCAAGAGGCTGTGCGGGGAGGCCCGCACGAGATCATGTTCGATGCCCTGGGCCCGTGTGACACCTGCTCGGGGAGCGGGACCCGCCCTGGTGGAGCGCCGCCGACGACCTGCCAAGTCTGTGGTGGCAAAGGGGAGGTCAAGGGCGACGGCCTGTTTGCGCCCTGGACCCGATGTGGCCGCTGCGATGGCGCGGGCATGTTGCAGGCGGACGCGTGCAAGACGTGTCGCGGCGCGGGCAAGTCTCGGGCATCGCGAGCCTTCACCGTCACGCTCCCGCCGGGGGTGGAGAGCGGAGCGCAGAAGGTTCTCGAAGGGCAGGGCGAGCCCGGTCGGTTCGAGGGGGCTGCTGGGGATCTCAAGGTCA
>CAYGTG010001022.1:0-3423 GCA_964352485.1 uncultured Nannocystaceae bacterium
GCGACCGCTGGGGAGGGGGTCCCAAGCCAAAGGCTTGGGGGAGGGGCCGCGAGGGCCCCTCCATATAGACTAATGCAGCTTGACGCCGCGGTTGGGAACCCAGGCCAGCTCGAAGTGGCCGAGCATCACCGGGCTGTCTTCGGTCAGCCGCACGACCGCGTGGCTGGGACCTTCGGTCATTCCGGCGGGCCGAACGCCGTTGGTGCTCGCCAGGTCGTAGACGAGCAGCGACCGCGCGGACTCCTCGGACACCAGGGCGTGCACTCGGGAGAGGTTGCGACCGTGGCCGGCGAGCGAGCACCGATCGCTGTAGCGACCGATCAGCAAGCCCCGCTGAAGCTGTCGCGAGTCGAGGTCGAGCTCTCGGACTTCTTCCCCGCGACCGGCGGGCTTGGTCGAACGCAACCGCAAGACACCGCGCGGCTGAGGGCGCGCATCCATGTCCAGGCCGCGATACCCGCCGAACTCTCGAGGTTCGTCACCGCCGATGTGCGCGACACCCGGCTCGGCCGCGGCCCCTGCCGCTTGGCGAACGCCTTTCCCATTGGGGTCAAGTCCGGTGAGGTTTTCGAACGCCTGCACGTCGGTGCCCTCGAGCAGAGAGACCCCCTCCTCACTTCCGGGGACCACAAACACGACGGTGCGGCCCAGGCTGATCAATCCATGACCCTGGAAGGAGAATCCAGGAACGCGCTTGCCGTCCGCCAGCAGTACGCCGGCGCGGCCTCCGAGGTCGTAGCCGCGGAACCGAGTCGGTGAACCCTCTCCGGCCGAGGGCCACGCCGTGAGCAGCACGTGCCGGAGGCTGACGCGGTTGTCGTTGGGGATCGACAGCGCGCATCGGTTGTGACGGCCGATCACCAGCGCGCGAGGCAGGTCCCGGGGACGCCGCAGGACTCGCTGTGCGACTGGGAAGCCCTTGCGATCGGTGGCAACGACGAGTGAGTCGCCCTCTTCGACGCCCGCCACGAGTGCGCGCAACACCGGACGTGCGCGCTCGAAGCATCCCGCGAGCAACGCCGTCGGATTGTTACCGTCTTGCGCCGCTTGCGCGCCGCCATTGCTGACGGCCGCCTGCTCGGCGCTGTCCTCGGGCTTGAGCCCCACCGATTGGCAGCCTATTGGAACTGGCGACGATACGCCATGGAAAACGGCGCCAGGCGACAGATCGAACGCGGGGCCCGCCCCAGTCCCAGCCAACGCTCGACCCAGCCATTCAGGCCTGTGCACCTGCCCGGGTTGGCGTGCCTGCAGATCTCCTACACACTGCGCCACAGAAGCGTGGGCCCGCCTCGTCCACAAATGGGACGCATCATGAGTACCCCGGAGATCACGACCATTCTCGGCCAGGGCAGTTGCTTCGAAGGAAAGCTCACCTTTGAGGGCGCAGTCCGCATCGACGGCGCGTTCACGGGAGAGATCCGCACCCTGGGAACCCTGATCGTGGGCGAGACGGCAGACGTTCGGGCCGAGATCGAAGGCGCGCACGTGGTCGTCCACGGCTCCGTTCGAGGAGACATCCGCGCGCTCGAGGGTGTCGAACTACGGACGCCGGCTCGGGTCCGAGGAAACATCGCCAGCCCCAGCCTCGAAATCGAGAAGGGAGCGCGTTTCGACGGAAGCTGCATCATGGACGAGGACGCGCCTCCCGAGGAGGCCCCTCCTGAGGACGCTCCCCCCGAGGACGCCACAGATGCCCCGGTCGCAAACGAGGCGGATACAGAGCCGGCCGCCGAGGATTGATTCCATGGGGCCCCGGCCGGAGCGATCTCGGATACGTGCGCAAGCGCCCTGTGAGCGGTCGCCGCCGCGACCCCGACGCCGTTGACGCTGCCAAACACCCATGGTAGCTACCGCGCGCCTACAGAGGCCTGAGGCGGCTTTTTGGGTTGTTGCCCGACCGCCTTCGTTCGACGACTCGTCGACCATCCGTCCCCGAGCCATCTCGGGGCTAGCCCGGCCGCGCAAGCCCGACGCCATGTCGCCTCTCACTCTGCTCACCTCCGCTCCCGCGCTGCTCGCCGCCTTTCCGGTGGTCGACATCGACGCGACGATCTTCGTCCAAGGGGGCATTTTTCTCGCCCTTGTCCTCGTGCTCAAGCCGGTGCTCTTCACGCCCTGGCTTGCAGCGCAGGCGAAGCGCGTCGCCTCGATCGACGGCGCCTTCGACAAAGCGAAGTCGCTTCGCGGCGAGGCCGATGAACTCTCATCGGACTACGACGCCAAGCTGGCCGCCGCGCGCGACGAAGCCTTGACCATGCGCTCGCACATGCGACGCGAGGAAGAGGCAACGCAAGCCAAGACGCTGGCGGGCGCTCGCCTCTCGGCTGCCAAGGACCTCGACGACAACCGAGCCCGCATCGCGGCCGAGACCGACAAGGCTCGCGAAGCGCTCGGCGGCAAGGTCGACGAACTCGCAGACCAGATCACCGCAAAAGTCCTCGGGAGGGCCTCGTGAATCGCATCCACCCCATCCAAAGAGCCCTGACCCGTGCGGCCGCGTAGGCCATCGCCGGCAGCAGGAACGATGCGGCGACCGCGGCCGCTCCGGAGCACGGTGCAGCCGATGCTCACGCCGGCGCGCACGACGGCGGCATCGTCTTCTTCAACAACCCGTTTGCGGGCGAAGAGAAGACCGGCATCTTGTGGCTGTTCATCAACTTCGCCGCGTTGATGTTCATCCTCAACAAGCTGCTCTTCGTGCCCCTGCGCAGGAAGACCGCCGCGAAGCACGACGAGATCAAGGCGTCGCTCGAAAAGGCCACGGCCGCCCACACGGAAGCCGAGAGCATCATCGCCGAGTACCGCGGCCGAATGGAAAAGCTCGATGACGAGATCGCCGAGCTCAAAGCCAACGCAAAGAGGCGGGCCGAGAACGACCGCAAGGGCATCATCGAAGCCGCCGAGGCTGAAGCTCAGCGCATCAAGGAGTCCGCCAAGGCAGCCGCTGAGCGGGACGCCGAAGGTCGTCGCAAGGATCTGGAGAACGAGATTCTCGACCGCGCCCTCGAGCGAGCCGAAGCGGCAATTCGCAAGACCATCGCCGCGACCGACCAACGACGCATGGTCGATGACTACGTCCAAGGGCTCGGCGGCATGACGCTCGGTTCGCCCGGCCAGGCCACCACGACCAGTCCGACCCTTCCCGGAGGTGCAGCATGATCCCTGGCGCACTCGCACGCCGCTACGCCCGGGCCCTCATCGGCCTCGCCAAGAGCCCCGCGCAGCGCGACAAGTTCACCAAGGACCTCTTGGGTCTGTCGGAGATCATGCAGCAGCGCGACAAGGACGGAGCCAGCATTCTCTCGGTGCTCACGGCCAAACGCTTCCCGCTCGCGCAGCGCCAGAAGCTCGCCGGGACCTTCGTCCGCCGCGTGGCTGCCGACCCCACCGTAGGGAAGTTCGTCGACGTGGTGCTCGAGA
>CAYGTG010001023.1:0-3420 GCA_964352485.1 uncultured Nannocystaceae bacterium
GTTGAACCCTGGCCACGATCGGAATGTCGGGAGCACAATCCCGAACGACCGAAGCCGCGAACAAAGTGGTGCTGTCGTCGCTCAATGCCAAGATGACGCACGCGGCGTCGAGAACACCGAGCTCGATGAGCACATCCCGATCGAGCACGTCTCCCACCTTGTCGCAGCCCTCGCGTGGGCTCTTGTCGAACACCACCACCGACTCGCCGGCGTCGCGCAGCAGCTCACCGACCTTGCGCCCGACCTCGCCCGCGCCCGCGATGAGAAAGGGTCCTCGGCGTCCCAGCGGTGTGGCGAGCTTGCCCAGTGCTTCGACCGCTTCGGCACTGCCGACCGCCATGAGAATCGTCCCGGGCCCGATCGGCTCGGTGGGTCGCGCGAACGGACGAAACGCGCCGTCCACCCAGCGCCCGACGATCGTCGCGCCGGTCTTGGTCCGCACCTGAGAATCGGCCAGCGTGGACCCAGCGAGTGAGCTGCCCTCGGCAACCCGCACTTCGATGGTCCGCAGCAAGGCCCCCACTCCCCCCAGTCCCTCCATGCGGGGTCGAACTCGGTCTCGGGCGAGCGAGGCCATCGCGGCCGCGAGAATATGCAACGGGGTGTAGACCGCGTCGGCGCCGGCCAACATCATCGGCCGGCGGTGCAGTGGATGGTCGGCGAGGGCGAGCAATTCTCCTTCGTAGCCCAGCTGGCGGGCGCTGAGCACCATCTCCGCGTTTTCCTGATCAGAGCCGGCCAGCACCACGGCACGGGCACGCTCGAACAGTGCGACGTCGAGTTCGTCCTCTTCGTCGGGCGCATAGACGATCTCTTGCCCGCGCTCAAAGAGCCGCCTTGCCACGGCCTCGTCGCGCTCGAGCACGACCGTGGAGACCGATGCTCGGCCAAGCTCATCGAGCAGCGGAAGCACGGCCGGGCCGTAGCGAAAGACCAACACGTAGTCGCGCTTCTTGGGCACCGCTCGAGGGAGGCGGGCCTCGAACCGCTCTTCGAAGAACGGCACGACCACCAGCGAGAACACCACGAACGTGAGCGCCAAGCCGACAAACTGGGTGACCACGACAAACGCGATCATCAGCGGGTGCGTCCAGTGGTTGTCGCGCCCGTAGCCCGTCGTCGTGATCGTCTCGGCCGCCCACTGCACGGCGTCGGACATCGAGCGAGTCTCGCCTTCGAACTGCCCCATCGCCGCGACGTAGGCCCCCGCCAGAAGAAACAGCAGGGCCGGCCCCAGCAGGACAAGGGCCAGAATTCGCCGCGTACGGGACGTGCGCGTCATCGTTGCGATGCTCCGCAGATCAGCCGCACGTGGTTGGCACGTGGGGCAACGCCGCCCCGCTGAAGCCAATGCGAAGATCGAAGGCAGGCACGCCCATGATCGTTGTGCAGTTGTCCGAGGGGTTCACGCCCCCAAGCAGAACGGCAAGCGGGGTCCCGCCCACAGGGCAGCCTGCACACTCCCCATCGGTCTGTAGGTCGTCGGGTCCGCTGCCGCTGCACGAGCCGAGGCAGGAACACAACGCTTGCGCCTCGGCCTCGACGAGACATCCGTTGAGCGTGCCCCAAACGACGCCCTCCCCCGCGTCGGTGGAAACTTCGGCTTGCACGGCGCGGATCGGCACCGCATCGGGGGTGGCGGCGTCGGCGGTGCAGTTGAAGGGTGTCGTATCGTTGTCTTCGGCGTAGATGTAGACGACGCCGTCGGGCGGAAGTTCCATCGAATACGAGTTGCCGTCCGAGCCCGACGCGGCAACGCTGCATTCTCCGACCGCCGAGGCGGGTCCCCAGCGGGTCTCCCCTTCGAAGTACGTCACGGGGATCAGCTCGCTGATGGTGTCGGGCTGAGCGCACAGCCCCGCGGCTTCAGGCCCAACGCCGGAGCGAATCCCGAGCATCGCCTCTCCGGCCTCGGCATCGCGAGATGCCGCCTCGAGCATGATGTTGAGCTTGAGTTCATCGATGTCCGAACCCCAGGTATTCTCGAGAAGCTGAGCCTGAATCACCGTGCCGTCGGCATCCCCGACCTGCTGAATGTCGACGCAATCGAAGCGATAGGTCACCGGGGTGGGATCACCGCCTGCCGATCCGCTCGAGCCTGATCCGGTCACTGGTAAGGTTGGGTTCGCGGTCGTCACAGGGTCGACCGAGGTCGCTCCCGTACTCGAGCTTCCCCCCAGGGGATCGGGCAGGACGTTCGGCTCGTCCCCCTCACCGTTGGTGCACGCGGCGGCGCCGAGGACCCAGGCCACGGACACGCCCGCCAAGAAGGCTCTGTCGATCATCGCCGTGGGAATCTACCACGCAGCGGCGTCGTGGTAGGTTGCTCGACGATGTTGCGCCGATGGCTCGCCCCGTGGGTCCTTGCGTCTGTTGCTGCCCTCGGCTTTGCCCAGGAAGCACGCGCCGGAGGGTTCGAGGTCCCAGACATGGGCGCCCGCGCGCTGGGTCGCGGCGCGGCCAACGTGGTCGGGGTGGAGGACGGCACGGCCATCCACTACAACCCTGGATCGCTCGCGAAGATGCGAGGGACGACCGTCATGTACAACCACGGGTTGATGTGGCAACACAACCAGTTCTCGCGAGCCACGCTCAGCGAGGCCTGGGGGACCGATGCGGGCACGTCCTTCGACCCGGTCAGCGCCAAGAACAACCTGTTCCCGATCCTCGGCACGTTGGTCGTGACCAGCGATTTCGGGCTCGACAACTGGACCTTTGCCGCTGGTGTGTACGGCCCCAACGGTTTCGGCAAGCAGAGCTTCCCCAGCTACGGCCCCCAGGCGTTCATGATGACCGAGCTGGACGTGTTGCTCGCGTACTACACGGTGGGCGCGGCCTGGAAGTGGCACGACGTGTTCGGAATCGGTGCGGTGGTTCAATACGCCGACCTCATTCAGCTCAACTACGGCGTCCTCTCGGATTCCGCGGTGACCTCGACGCTCAGCCCGGTCCCCAACTCCGAGAGCACCCAGCTCGTGACGACCATCGAGCTCAGTGACCGCACCGCCGCTACCGCGCAACTCGGCGCCTGGTACCGGCCCCACCAGCGACTCGAAGTCGGCTTTTCAACCCGCTTCGTGCCGGTTTACTTCAAGCCCAAAGGCGGCGTGACCGTCGACAAGGAGACCCTCGTCACCGAGGAGATCAACGTCGAGATGGACCTCACCCTTCCGGTCATCGTGCGCGGCGGGCTGCGCTACATCCACGATACCGGCACGCGCGAGTGGTTCGACATCGAGCTCGACGCGGTCTACGAGTCGTGGTCGATGCTCGAGAGCTTTGATCTCGACGTGGAGGGCCAGCTCAACGGCCAGGACCTCCAAGAGCTGAGCCTCGCGAAGAACTGGAAGGACACGCTCTCGGTGCGCCTGGGCGGCGACGTCCACCCGCTGCCGCCATACCTCACGCTGCGGACCGGTG
>CAYGTG010001024.1:0-3411 GCA_964352485.1 uncultured Nannocystaceae bacterium
GCCCATCGGCAATCGCCCGCATCAGCGCCCACAACTGGCTGGCGCTGATGCGGGCGATTGCCGATGGGCTGCACGAGAACTCGCTCGACGGTTTCTATCACGTGGCTCGCTGCCTGCTCGTGCCGTCCGAGACGCACTACGACGCGTTCGACCAGGCGTTCGGGGTGACGTTTCGCGGGGTGGAGGCCGACCTCTCGGCGCTGGTCGAGAACCTCGACGAGTGGCTCAAGGATCCCAAGCAGCTTGCGTACCTCGACCCTGCGCTGCGGGCCGAGCTGGAGGCGATGGACATGGACACGCTGCGACGCGAGCTGCTCGAGCGGCTGGAGCAGCAGAAGAAGCGACACGAGGGCGGCAACCGATGGGTCGGAACCGGGGGCACCTCGCCGTTCGGACAAGGCGGGGTCAACCCGGCGGGCATTCGGATTGGAGGCGAGGGCGGCAGCCGAAGTGCGCTGGCCGTCGCGGACGCGCGGCGCTTTAGGGCCTATCGCAAGGACCTCGTGCTGGACACCCGTCAGATCGCGGCGGCGCTGCGAAAGCTCCGCACGATGGGTCGCAATAGCGTGGACGACGAGCTGGACCTCGACGAGACGGTCAACGCCACGGCGCGCAACTGCGGCGACCTCGAGATCATCATGCGCCCGCCGCGGAAGAACGACGTGCGCGTGCTGTTGATGATGGACGTCGGGGGCAGCATGGATCCGTTCGCCCGCTTGGTCGGCCGCCTGTTCTCCGCGGCCCACAACACCGGCGGTTTTCGGGAACTCAAGCCCTACTACTTCCACAACTGCGTGTACGCCCAAGTCTACGAGGATGCCGCGTTCACCAAGCCGGTTCGGACCGATGAGATCCTCCGCAAGTACGATGCGAGCTGGCGGATCATCATGGTCGGTGATGCATACATGCACCCTGGCGAGCTGATGATGAGCACGTCCAACTGGTGGGATGGTCGCGGTGGTCCGGTCGGGATCACGTGGCTGGCTCGCTTGGCCGACCGCTTCTCGCACGCGGCGTGGTTGAATCCGGAGCCGCCGCACGTTTGGGACGCCCCCACCATCTCCGAGATCCGCAACGTGTTCGACATGTTTCCACTGACGCTCACGGGGCTCTCGGACATGGTGCAGGCGCTGCGTCATCCGCCGCATCCTGCACGTCGCCACCGCGTTCACACGATCGCTCGCGGGTAGCGGCGCGTGCGCAGACGTGATATCGCCACACGCATGCGACGCCTGCTTTGGACCTCGTCATTGTGCGCTGTAGCGCTCTCACTGGCTGGCTGTCCCTCCGAGGAGGAGCCGGCCAAGGGCGACAAGAAAGAGACCAAGAAGGAGACCAAAGAAGAGGGCGAGCAAGACGATGCTGGCTCTTTGATGGTCGCCGAGGGGGATGGTGGGGTCGATGGTCCGGTCCCGCCCGAGGTTTCGATGGTGTTCTTCGCGGTCGAGGGCGCCCTGTACCCGCTGGCCTGCTTTGACAAGGATGCGAAGGCGATCAAGACCGGCGACGCATGCCTGAAAATGGTCAAGCCCGGCGACGCCGTTCGAGTGGCCTCACACGACTCGCAGTACAACAAGAAAGCCGGCGAGCCCGTGGAGCCGCAGTGTTTGGCCGGTTCGGGCAAAAAGGTCGCGATCGGGGTCGAGGGCATCACCGAGGGCGCGGACTTCCTGTACGGAGCCTGGCCGCCGGCCGGCATCAAGGTGGTCAAAGAAGTGGATGCAGACTCGACGGGACCCGGCGCCATCCAGATCGGCGATGAGGAGACCGCAAAGCTCAAGGCTGCGATTCAGTCCGCGGGCGGGTCGGTCGGCGACGAGCTGAAGGTGCACCAAGTCGCCGAGATCCAGGGGCGGACCGCGAAGGACAAGGTCTACTCGGTCTACGTGCCAGACCCCAAGGTGCTCGAGCAGTACAAGTGGAGCGGAGCGTTTCTCGCCGAGGGCGGGAGTCTCGACAAGCTCACGCTCATCGCGAAGTCCAAGAGCAAGAAGGACGTCTTCGAGGTTCGTGGCTCGATGGACCTCGACGGAGACAAGGTGAACGAGTTGTGGATGCGGATCGTGTTCGCCGAGGGGTCGGGCGATCAGATCTTCACGCTCAGCGGCGGCAAGGTCGACGGCGTTGGCGACTGGAGCTGCGGCGCGGTCCGCTGAGTCCGCCCACACCCGAGCGCGAGCGCTACCGGGGCTTGGGAACCAGGCCCTGACGTTGTGCGCCCTTCGCAGGCGCCTTGGCGGCGGCCATCTGAGCAACGACGGCCTCGAGGCCTCCAGGCGTGCAGGTGGATTCATTCCAGGCCAACCGGCGAACGTTGGGCCAGGCGGGGTCTCCGGCCATCCAGGCGTAGCCGATCCCGCTGTACTCCAGCGTGTACGCGTCGGGGGTGTCGGTCATCGGCTTGACCTCGACGTCGGCCGAGAAGCGAAGCTTGAGCCGGTTGGCTTCGGCCTCAGCGGCCTCCTTGGGCGACGCATCGTCGACAAACGAGGTGCGGAACCACACCGGCTCTCCCGATGCGCCATCGTGGAAGAAGTAGCCGCAGCTGCGTTGAAACGACTCGCCGAGGTACAGCGGCTTTCCGCAGGACTTGGCGGCAGCCTCAGCGTCGAAGCCGTACTCCGTCATGCAGCAGTGCGGCTCGGGCAGCTTGGGCGCATAGAGGCGGCAGTATCCATTGGACTCATCGGGCTTGCCGGAACCTTTGCCTTGGACGAACGCATCGGGCCCGGGGGGCGCGGAACCGGCAGCGTAGAGGTCGTCCCCCATCTTCACGACTCGCGAGTCCGCCTCGTCTACGACGGGCACCGTCTTCGATGCCGGCGCGGGCGTGGTGTCTTTGACCTCGGCGGGGCAGCCGAGCACGGCGGTGAGACCTACGCCGAGGATGCCCAGGCTGCCGGTCCCCAAGGGGGCGATGCGTACGCGCATGGAAGGCGGTTTACCGTCTCTGACGGCGTCTCGCCAAGGCCACCGGGACGCAAATCCACCATGCCCAGCCGCTGCCTCCCTGGCTGCCCCCACCGCCGGGGACGGCGCGACAGCCACACCCTTCCTCCGCGGCGACGGGATCCGGTGGCGGGTCCTCACCGACCTCGATGGTGAAATCGACGCGGCTCTCGTTGCCGGCCTCGTCGGCGACGACCACGTGGAAGTCCCAGGTTCCGATCGGGAGATCGGTCACCGAGAAGCCCGGGTCGACCCGAATGCTCTCGTCGTCGGGCCTGGGGTCGTCGCCGAGCCACGCCCAGACCGAGTACGCCTGCGGGTGCTGGTCATCGGTGGTCTCGAAGAGCACGTCGAAGTTGGCCGGTGCCTGGAAGTACTGACCGTCGGTGGGCTCGAGGAGGTCGATCTGCGGTGCTTCGATGTCGCCGTAGGCGGGCCCAACCAACCGGCTGAGACGCGCGG
>CAYGTG010001025.1:0-3407 GCA_964352485.1 uncultured Nannocystaceae bacterium
GCGGGGGAGCTGCCGCCGAGGCGGCATCGAGCGCAGCCTTGAGGTCAAACCGGGCGTCGACGACGGGCCCTGGGATGTTGGGATTCCCATACTGCGACTCGTAGGCGGAGAAGTACGCGTAGTAGATGTCGAGTGCGCGCTCGAGAAGGGCGCGGTTCGGCTGGCGGGCGTGAGCGTCGAGGGCGACATGCACGGTGTCGACGACAAGGCTCATGCGGAACCGACGGTTCTTAATCGACTCCGGCGTGGCCGTGAGTATGCCTGCCCACGCCTCGAGTGCTCCCTCGGCGTCGTCTCGCAGCACGGCCTGCTTGCCGCGGGCATAGGCGGAGCGCTGCGTCTTCGGCGTGTCCTTGCCGGTCACGACCAGCTCGGGGGCGGCCTCCACCTCGAGCGGCATGCTGCAGAGCAGACTCGAGGTGAGGGCCACGATGGTGGCATTGCAGCGGAGCGAAGCCATCGTTCCTACTCCACCCCGTCGCAGGTTGCTGCGGTCTCGAGTTCCTCCAGCGGGACGCCATCGGAGCAGTAGTCGCCCTCCCAGATCTGGTCGCAGGTGGCGTTGAGGCACTGTTCGTTGCCGTCCTCGCTGCAGTCACCCCCGGCGTCTTCCTTGAGCACGCATTCCTCCTCGAGGCAGTAGGTCCCCGCTCGGCAGCGAAGCTGGTCGAAGGTGGCGGCCGAGTCGTCGCAGGCATCGCCAACATCGGCACCTGCATGGCATTCGGGGTTAGGCACCGCATCGTCGGTGAGATCTTCGCAAACTCCCGACGCGCACCAGTTGCCCCCTTCGTTTTCCCCGGGGACGCACTCGTCTCCGTTGTCCAGAAGGCTCGTGCGGCAGCGCCGGCCGTTGTCGCTGGTCATGCAGCCGAGCGTCGCGGTTGGGTTGCACTCTCGGTCGTCGGTGCACACCGCGTTCGCGATGAGAACGATCTCGCACTCCCCGGAGCCTCCCGAGTCGCAGTACAGGCCGTCCTCGCATTGGCCGTCGAAGCTGCATACGGTCCCCTGGCTACGGTCGGAGGCGCAGGTGTCTCCGGAGCAGTGGAACTCGTCGGCGCAGTCGCGATCGGTGTCGCAACGATCCCCGTTGGTGTCGCCTCGCGGGGCACAGTAGTTGTGCGTGCCGCCTTCGAAGTCGAGTGGGATACAGCTCTCCCCGTCCGGGCACTGAGCGTCGACGCCACAGGCATATCCTGTGCTGCAAAACTCGGTGCAGGTCTCGGTCGCCGGGTTGCAGGTGAGGCCTTCGTTGCACTGCGTCGATTCGGTTCCCAGGGCAGGGTCATCCACGTCCTCGTACTCGCAGTGCTCTCCAAGTTCGGCCTTGGGGCGGCACAAGCCGGTGCCGATCTCGCAGAACAAGCCTTCATCACAGGTGTAGTCCGCTTCGCAGAACTCGTCGGTCAGGCCCTTGTCCACGCAGACGTAGTCGCCATCGACGTCTTCACATGAGGCACCCGGGGCGCACTCGATGTCGAAGCCCAAGCCTGCCAGGTTGGCGCTGCACGCTTCGCCGACGACGAGCGTGCCCTGAAACAGGTTGCGGAGGTCGCAGGGGTTTCGGCTGGGGTCATCGCCGGGGGTGCAGGTCACATCGGGGTCGAAGGGCTGGTTGCAGGCCTGGTCCTCGAGCAGGATCCGGCACTCGTCCGCGGAGGCGCGGTTGACCGACGAACGGTCCAAGCGGATGCCGAACCCGAGCGTGTAGAGCAGGCCGCCCCGGTTCGATTCGGCGACATCGTCGTTGGAGTAGAGCTGCTCGACGTACCGGGCGCGGCAGTCATCCGCATCCGCCGTGAAGGGTCCGAGGCGGTAGTCGAGCTCGCCCTCCGAGCAGCAGTTGAATTCCCAGTCGCACAGGGCTCCGATCAGCGCTTCGAGCTCTCCCTGTGCGCCGTCGTCACCAGTCTCGCCGCCGCCGGTCTCGTCCGCGCTTGCCGAGTCGTCTTCGGTGTCGGCCGCGCTGGTGGAGCCTCCCGAGGAGCTGCCTTCGGCCGGTCCATCCGTGCCCACGCCGGAGCCGAGATCGGTGTCCGTGCCGGCGTCAGTGTCGGTTTCCCCCGTCTGTTCAGGCACTTCCGAGACGTAGCAGCCGCCCAAGAGGACGATCGCCGCGGTCAGGGCCTTCTGCCGAAGGTGTGCGCTCAAATCTCCCGGTTTCACACATGTACCTACGTCGTCCACATGTGGTTATTCAGGCTGGAGTCAAGAAACTTGGATTCGCGTGATGAGCGCGCGGTTCCTGCTTGGACCTGGCTCGGTCCCGGTGTTGGCCACATGGCGACACTCGACGTCGGTCGTCCGACCGATTCGCCGCAGATCGCGTAGGTCGAATGACCCAGATCAGAATTTGAGCTGCACTTGGAGGGTGCTGCCCTGCGCACTCTCGCCCTCGTCGACGAACCACTCTGCCTGATACAGCAGCGAGACTCGGATCGCATCCAGTCGGTCCTCGTTGGGCAAGAACAGCGAGATGCCGTCGGCCGTGTAGTAGCGGTTGAGCTGGTTGACCGCCTGCTCGCTCGCCGTCCAGCCAAAGCTCCCGCTGGGTCCGATGAAGAACTTCTTGGTCCTGGGAAGCGTGTAGCTCAGCTGTCCGTACGAACCGGTGCTGAGAAAGGGCCGGCTGCTCAGGTTGTCGGTCACCTGCCGGCGTATGAACTCTCCCTGCAGGTAGAAGCCGGCGACCACGAGCTTGGCCGAGCCGGAGACGAGGAGGCCTCGCGCTCGGGTGAGCGTGTCGTTTCCAGCCGAATCGAACAGTCGGGTGGGGGAGTACAGCACGCCCGTGCCGATCGAGAACGCCGGCTTCTCGTGCCGCTCCAGGTCACTCTCGTTGTCTCCGACCGAGCCCAGAGGCGCGACCTCGAGGCGACCCGCCCAAAGCGGCCCGCGCCGGTTCTCCCGATTGACGGCGAGACCAGTCCCGTTGAACACGCCGCCGGCGATCGAAACCCGTTCGTCGGCGAGATTGAGCGCGACCTCTCCGCCGAGGTCACTGCCGAGCAGGAAGCTGGTGACCGCCTGGTTGCGTCGGGGAAACAGCAGCGAGTTGTTCTGGGTCTTGTTCTGCTTGGAAAACGGGACCCGCATCTGCCCGAGCCTGAGGTCGAGGCGAACGACCTCCATGCCCTTGTCGTTCTCGTATTCGACGGGTCTGTAGTTGACCCACAGTTGCTCGAGGTCGATGCCGGGGACGAGCGCGGTCTGGACGTCGAGGGATTCGTCGGAGCCGTCGCCCTCGTAGTCCGCGCTTTCGACTCCAGTGACGACGCGCGTGATCTGAGAGCCGACGACGAAGTGGGTTCGGTAGGACCACTTGGGCAGCACGTTGCCCTTGAAGATGAGGCCGGCTCGGGTCTGCTGGGCGCCGAACTCCTGCTGGTCTCGGGGGCGTGCGC
>CAYGTG010001026.1:0-3406 GCA_964352485.1 uncultured Nannocystaceae bacterium
TTGTCGGGCACAAGCAACCGATGAGGAACGACGGCATGGGCTCTGGGGGCGCCGCGATGGCCGTTTCATCGAATTGGGGAAGGCCCCTAGAGCGCCGGGACGTCGCCGGCCGAGCTGGGCACCTCGTTGTCACCGATGCTCTCGGTGTTTCCGTACCCGAGCTGGCCGAAGTCCGAGCGACCCCAGCAGCGGACCCGTCCATCGTCGACGATGGCACAGGTGTGGAATTCCCCCGCGGTGATCTGGGTTGCGACGCCGCCAACGTCGACGTCGCTGGCCTCGGCGACCGGGCTAAACACGGTACCGCCGACGTCGTCGGTATTCCCGTATCCCAGCCGACCGTACCCTCCGCGTCCCCAGCATCGGACCGCTCCCGTCTCGAGGCGTACGCAGGTGTGTCTGCGCCCAGCAGTGATGTCCACGACTGATTCGCCGATGTCGACGTCACCAGCATCCGCCGGGGTTTCGTTGTCACCAATGGTCTCTGAGCTCCCGGAGCCGAGCGCGCCATTGCTTCCCGAGCCCCAGCAACGAACGTTCCCAGTGTCGAGCAGCGCACAGTTGTGGATGCCACCGGCGACGACCTTTGTGACCACGCCTCCCATGTCGATGGGCGGAACATCCGCGGGGACCTCATTGTCGCCGACGTTGCCCGGGGTTCCCTGCCCGAGAACGCCGCTGAAGCCTTCTCCCCAGCAGCGGACCGTTCCCCCCTCGAGCAACGCGCACGCGTGATTGTCGGAGACCTCAAGCTGTATCGCGACCCCGCCGAGGTCGACATCCCCCGCGCTGGCGGGGCTCTCGTCGTCGCCGATGGATTCGGTGTTTCCGTAGCCCAGGCGGCCATCCACGCCCCACCCCCAGCATCGAACGCCGCCGGTTTCGAGCAGCGCGCACGTGTGCGACGTTCCCGTTCCGACGGAGACAGCTGCGCCTCCGACGTCGACGTCTCCAGCCGACGCGGGGGACACGATGATACCGACCGACTCTTCGTTGCCGTACCCCAAGCGGCCATCCAAGCCCATCCCCCAGCATCGAACGCCGCCGGTGGCGAGCACGGCGCAGGTGTGCCGCCATCCGCCGTCGATCTGCACCACCGGCCCCCCGACGTTGACGAGCCCGGCCGCCAATGGAGCCTCGTCGTCACCGATGTCTTCGTCGTCCAGGTATCCCAGCCGCCCCCACTCGGCTCGACCCCAGCACCGAACGGATCCGCCCTCCTCCGGGCTCGTCCCGACGACGATGCAGGTGTGACGGTGTCCCGTACCGATCGCGATGGCGTGGCCATCTTCCACACCCGCGCTGGTCTCCGAAGACCCGCTCGACGAGTCCGCACCCTCGGACGTGCTGGACGTCCCCTCGCCGCTCGTGCCGGTCGATGAACTCGAACTGCTGGAGTCGCCGCCCGAGGTGTCGCCCGGACTGCTCGAGGACGATGAGGTCGCCGCATCCGTCGTTCCCTGGGATCCGATGGAAGGACCGGTCGTCCGCGAGCCTGTGGATCCGTCGACATCATCGGGGCCCGTCTGGGACTGAGAGCTGCAGCTTGCAACCGACAGCCCGACGAGCAGGAGGGCGCGAGGCGAGGACCGAGAGCGCATCATGGCCGAAGACCCTATCGGAAGACGCAGACCGTATGGATCTCCGCCATGGTGCAAAGGAGGCCGGTTCTGAGACGCTGACGCCTCGGGTCACGGCTCAGTCGTCGACACCGACCGGGGGGAGGCGCCGCTGCTCTCGGAAGGCCGATACCTCGGTCTCGCCGGCGCCGAGCTCGTACGTCGCAATCGCCTCGTATGCCGCGGCCAGCAGCGAGCGCCGAGCCTTACGCAGGCCACGGAATCGGCTGAGCGGGAGTGCGGCCGCCCCGAAGATGAGAAGCAACATCCAGGCGGACCCGGTCAGCCACGACACGGGCACGAGCCCGAGCATCATCAGGGCCAATCCAACACCGCTTTGCCATGCCGCTCGTGTGGTGGCGGGATGCGTCTGCCAAGTGGCTTCCACGCGAGTCTCCCCTGCGACCCTCGAGGCACGGAGGTGGAGCGCATCGGGATACGGGATCGACTCATAGATTCCACGCATCATGTCCGCCGACGACGCGAGCGGGCGCTGCCACAACACCAGTGCATCGTCGCCAACGCGCTCGTAGAACACCGTGCCCTGGTGTGTCTCTCGCTGCGATCTTCCGTCGGCGCTCAACGCCCGCTCCTCGAACCGGCTGCCGGCTACGAGCGCCACGAGTGCTGCCCGCGGCGAAAGGTCGACACGCCAGGTCCGCGCGGGAGTGCCGTGGTGTGCTCGCGCGAGAGATGGATTCGTCGTCATGGGGGCCTTGGGTCGAGGGGAAGCTCCACGTATCTCAGACCGGCGGTGAACGAAAGGGTGGCGTCGAGACCCCCACCAAGAACTACTCAGCTTGTTCATCCTGGTCGGGAGGCCCCGAAAAAGATGGCGTCGCGGGATCATTGTCGCTGGCCGAGCGAATCCAGCGTCGCAATGCCTGTTCGCATCGTTCGACTCCTCGCCCTGTCCATCGTGCTTGCATCCGCCTGCAAAGGTGAGCCGGAGAAACCCCGCCTCGACGCCATCGTTCGCGGCGACGTTCCGTCGCTGCCCGATTCGCTGGCCAAGATCGAGCTGAACGCTCCGTTGGGCACCCTCGACGGCATCATGGAGGGAAGCGATGGCCAATACTCCATGAAGGCCGACGGCGTGCGGTACCACGCCTTACTCGACGAAGACGACAAGCTCGTCGAAGGGATCGAACTCGTGCTGCCCGAAGGCGTCACGATCGATGACGCCGCCCGCAAGGCGTGGGGAGAGCCGCTCGCCGGCGAGTACGTGGGCGAAGTCCAGCGCTGGTTCAACGAAGACGCAGGCCTGCTCGTCGAGGCCACGTCGCCGTACGGCTCGCAGCGCGTCAAGTACCTGCCCTATGTGCCGCTATCGCGAATACTCGCGAAATCCGGCCAGGGTCTGGCGCTCGAGCAGCCGCGTCCCATTCTCGGCTCGACGAAGAAGGAGCTCGCCGACGCATACCCGACCTTCTCCGACGCGGGCAAGAACAGGGGTCGCATTCGCCTGCCGATGTCGATGTGTGGCGTGATCTGGACGACGGTGACCGTCCGCTTTGGCGAGTTCGGCCAGGCCGACAAGGCCTCGTCCTACGAGGTGGAACTCAAGAACAAGACCTGCACGGTCCCCGAGGACGCGCTGAAGAAGCAACTGTCGAGCTTCGGGCCGCCCAGCGCCGTCCCGAACCAACCCGGGGTCACGATGTTCTCATCCGAGCCCATGATCGCGCTCGCCAAGGAAGACAAACGCAACGCCTGGACCGTGGCGGTCGTCGGCGTCGTGCCGCCGCCCGTGGGCCCCGCCGCCGCAGATTTTTTAAAACAAGAGG
>CAYGTG010001027.1:0-3400 GCA_964352485.1 uncultured Nannocystaceae bacterium
GACGGGGTCGACGGCCGCCGGGGGAGGTCCGCACGGCGGCGAGCCCAATGCGGACTCCGCCTCGGCTAGCAGCTTCTGCAGCTCCTCGTTGGACTCGAGCGCGGCCTTGCTGGGGTTCATCGCGCCCCCGTAGACCTCTCGATAGGTCGCCAGGTACCTATCGTAGTGCCCTTGCGCCGTGCACAGGAGCTTCGCCGCGGTGCGGGTGGCCTCCTTGTCGCCCGCAACCCGCTGCTGCTTGTAGGCTTCGCGATAGACCTCCAGCGCGATGAGCAGCGAGTTGTCGCGCTCCTCCAGGTTCACGCGGTTCTCGGGCAAAACCTCGAGGATTTGCGCATAGGTACGGGCCGCGTCGACGTAGTTCCCGTCCGCAAACATCTGCTGGGCCTCGGCGTTGAGGCGTGTGGCCTGGTCGGCGGTCTCCCCTGGCATTTCGCTGGGTTGCTCGCTGCGTTGGGCACGTGCGGTTCCGGGAACGGCGACGGGCGCCGCGAGAATGATCCCCAGGAGCACCGAAACGATGCGGGGCAAAGACGACATGGGTGGCATGGTCCCCTCGCAGTCTCGCCGCGTCAATTCTAAGCTGTCGCGGCCACGAGCTCCGATGCCGATCTTCAAACGACTCTCCACTGCCGTCCTGCTCCTGGCGCTCGCCACGTTGAGCGGATGCGTGTCTCGGGAGTACGTGACCCGAAGCGTGCTCTATGAGATCGGATCCAGCGATCCCGAGCTCAAGAAACTCCGGGTCTATGCCAACGTCGGGTTTGTCGCGGTCTACAGCCGGGCGATTGGGCAAGCCACGGACGTCAGCGGATCTGCAGGCACCGTCGAAGCGGGTTTTCGCGGCAAGCGCATCGAGGTGGAGGTCAAGCGCAAGCTCCCCGGCGCGGTCATCAAACGCGAGGAGCTCGATGGCGAGCCGGTGCTGTGGGTGACCTTCGATGAGCGCTGCGATGAGGTGCAGTGCGCCTACGGCTTCGTGCGCACCTCGGATGGCCTGTTCCGTCTGTTCCGAGTGCCCGCCCTGGCCGGCTACGGAGAGGCCAAGGTCTACCGCAAGCGGATCTCCCCGCGGAAGACCATGGAGCGAACCAAGATCTACTCTCGCACCGACGCCACCGCCGTCTACTTCACGACCCGCGGGCATGCGGCTTCGGTGGGCCTGGAGATCAAGAAGCGCGAGGACATCGATATCGAGGTCATCGCCGCGCCCAAAGAAGGCGTTCGCCCCGGCCGCTGACGCCCTGCGAGACCTCGATCAAGCGCTGTTTTCGAAAGGCCCTTATCAAGACTACAGCGTCGTTCGGCGCAGGGTGAGGGTTCGGCGAATGTCTCCGAGCCCCTCTTTGGTCTTGCGGAACTTCGCCTGCTCGCGGATGACCTTGGCGACGCACAGTCCCAACGGATGCTTGGTGTGCGGAGCGCGAGAGTAGGCCTGGGTGACCCGACCGTTCCCGCCCACGCTGAAGTCGACGGTCACCAACGTCTTGTTGAGTCCACCGTGTTTGGCCGCGCAACGGTTGAGCGCCGCCTGAATCTTGCCCAGGCCACTGTCGACGTCGCCCTTGTTGAGCTGGCGCTTCACGGTCTTGCGCACCGGCGCCGGCTCGGGGTCCGGCTCGTCGTCGTCGTCCGCCGGCACGAACGTAGGGTCGACCTGTACGGGTTCAGACTTGGCGATCGGACCGACCGTTCCCTCCTCGGGCGGCGTGAGGACCCACAGCGCGAGTGCGACGCCGCCCACCATCGCGAGCAGCGCAAACCCGACGATCATCAACACGAAGTTGCGTCGGCTTCGTTTCTCCGCTTCGAGGTCGAAGCGCCGCTCCTCACGAGACTGGTCCGGCATGCAGGCCAAAACGCTCAGACCACACTGCGAGGTTCACGTCAACTTCGCGACCATTCCGGCGCATGGGGCGCGGCGGATCCCCATCCTCGATCGAGGCTGCTAGAGCACACCTCATAGCCTCGACGCGTTGGCTCGGAGCGGATTTGGGGCCGAGGGTTCGGAGCGAAGCCGCCGCTGTACCCGGCGTACTGCAAGGTTTCGCGACGACGCCCTCGGGCCCAAAGACCAGTGAGACAGCGTGGCGAGGCTATGAGATGTGCTCTAGCCTGCACGGGCCCCGATGCAGGTGCTTCGAGTCACGCGGAAAGACGGCCATGCCTGGACCGTGCCCATCGAGCCGGAGCGCATCAACATTGGCCGAGACCCACACAACGAGCTGGTCCTCGAGGACGGGGCGGTCTCGCGCGAGCACTGCCTGATCGAGCGGCAGGGTCACGCGATCGTGGTGAAGGACCGCGGCACCCCCAACGGCACCTTCATCAACAACGAGTTCCTCAGCGAGCCTCGCCAGCTTCACGAGGGCGACCGCGTCTATATCGGGCCGTTTCTCCTCGAGCTGGTGAGCTTGGCGGAGGAGGCACGTCGCAACGTGCAGCCGATGGCCGGACCGCACGGGCCCGTCCTTCGCCAGCGGTCGATGACGGCCGACGATCGCTACGCGGACCGCCTGAGAGAATGGGCGCAGCGCTGGGACATGGGCGGTCGGCTTCGCTCCGAGCTCCTTCGCGGCCGCCTGCTTGGCGAAGCCCGCGAGCATGTTCGAAGTGGACCCGTCGATCCTCTCGTCGCAACGTTTGTGGCCGCGAGCGCCCGCCGGGGCACGAGTCGCCGAGTCGGCATCGGGCTCGGCGTCTTTGTGGTCATGGCGCTTGTCGCCGGTGGGCTATGGGTGACGAAGCCGTGGGACATCAGGGACGAGACTTCCGTTGCCACCGCCGACGATGACGAGCCCGAGCTGAAACCACTGCCGCTGCAGCCCAAACGCGCGGTCGAACCCGCGGCCCAGCTGACGTGGGTCGAACACACCGTCATCCCCGCCGAGTCGATCGACGACATCGCCCGCCGCTATGGCGCGACGGTGTCCAATGTCGCGCGGTGGAACGAACTCAACCCCGATGCGCCCGAGATCGAGACGGGACGCACGCTTCGTATCCATGCCGCCAAGGTGCCGCTTCCGCAGCAGCTCATCGAGTTCGAACTCGACCGCGACTACGACTGGAAATCACTGAGCGACCGCTTCGACGTCGACCCGGCCAAGCTGCGCTCGTACAACCCCGGCATCGAGGAGCTTCGGGAGAACCAGCGCATCGCGGTCTGGATCAACCCCAAGCCCTACACGCGGCGCTCGAAGACCCTCGAGCTTCCCGAGATCGAGATTCGTCCGGGGGCCATCTCGGTGGGCGCGCCCAACCAGGGCAAGCTCAAGAACGGGGTCCAGATCCCCGACAGCCCCCTGTACGTCCGGCGATACAAGAACATCATGTGGGGCTCGAGCCACACGATCGAGACGCTGCTCAAAGCCATCGCCCGATTTCGGCAGGACCTCACGTT
>CAYGTG010001028.1:0-3400 GCA_964352485.1 uncultured Nannocystaceae bacterium
CGTGGGTGGGGGTGTGCGTACCGTAGTAGTAGATGTCGCTGTCCTCGTCCTTCTTGTTGTGCGAACCGTCGGCTTCGAACCCGGCTTCGACCGCTTCGAGGGCGCGTTGGACCTGGTCATCGTGCCCTTCGAGGCTCGACAGGGCTATGGCGACCATGGCCGCACCAAAGGCTCCCTGGTTGGGCAAGGTGTCGACCAACATGTCGGCGGAAGACTTGGGAAGCGCATCGGCTTCGGCGAGCGCGAGCGCGATGGAAGCGAGCTGCTCCACATCGCGACGCGCGGTGCCGCTGGAGTTGTCGAGGCGCTCCTCGAGGTATCCGGTGACGTCCTCGAGGAGCCCCGGAACTTCGATGCCCTGCTTCTTGGCCAGGGCGATGGCCCGGGCCGCGTATGCGGTGCCGTAGAGGTTCGGCTCGGTGCCGCCGGGCCAGTAGGCCAGGCCGCCACTGCTGGTCTTCATGGTCGCCAGCCGCTTGAGGCCAGCGAGCGCCATGGCATCGATCTCCTCGGAGCTGAACCGGAACAGGCCCAGTCGCGGCAGGACGTCGCGGGCCGCGAGCAGCGGCAGCGTGGATGACGTGGTCTGCTCGACGCAGCCGTGCGGGTAGTCGATCAGATACTCCAGTCGGCTGCCCAGCTCCGGCCAGGCGTGGTGCCCCATCGTGACCGTGAGCACCGCGTCGCGCGAGAGGTCGCTCGTGATGCCTGCGGGCACCTCGAGCAAGACTTCCTGTGCGCCGTTGAACGCTCCGGCCAGTCGTGGCCGTTCGTCGATGCCGGCCGCTTGAACCGGTACGATGGCCTCGACGCGGTCGCGGACCGCGCCCTCGCCGTCTTTGACCTCGAACACCAGCGTCTTCTCTCCGGGCTCTTCGAAGCCGGTGGTGAAGGCCACGCGCTTGCGCGCCATCGCGGCCAGCGACACTGTCTGTGCCTTTCCATCGAGGCTCACGGTGGCTTCGACGTCCTTGTCGAGCCCGTTGTGGACCATGACCGCGGCCTCGAAGGTGTCGCCCTCGAGGGCGAAACGAGGCACGGCAGGCTGAATCATCAGGGGCTTGCGCACGTTGAACGCGCCTCGCCCCTTGCCACCGCGACCCTTGTCGTCGAGGACCACCGCCATCATCCGGAACTCGGTGAGGTTGTCGGGGAGATCGAGGCCGACCTTCACCGTGCCATCGTCTGCGGTTCGAAGGTGGGGACGCCAAAGCGCGGTTCGAACAAAGTTCTTCCGCGTTGAGACGAGGCTCGCGTTCCCATCGGCGCCCGCACCATCTCCGGCGGTGTGGCTGCGCTGAAGCATGTCGGCCAACTCGGTGCGGGTGTCGGCGATCGAGAAGCTGAAGGAAGCGCCCGGCCGCAGCGCTTTGACGGGGTCGGGGGCCTTGTAGTTGGTCAGGCGAAGCACGCCCTCATCAACGACGGCCAACACCACTTCGGCACCGGCCACCGGCTTGCCGCCGCGCAGGACCGCGACCTCGATCTCCGCGCGCTCGCGAGGCTCGTAGGCCGTGGCGTCGGAGCTCACGCTCACCTGCAGCGTGGCGTCTGCCAGGGAGACCGGGAGCTTGAGGGCGCCGAACTTCCACTGGGCGAGTTGCTCGCCACGAACGTCGCGCGGCAAGAACGTGACCGAAGCGAACACGTGCGGAGCGTGCTTGGCCTCGATGGGCACCTCGAAGCTGACCGGCCCGGCGTCGACCTCTCGCGCCTCGTGTTTGAGGACGGTGCCTTGTTCGACCGTGAAGATCGCGGTCGCTTTCTCGAACGGGTTCTGGGCGACAAGCTTCGCGGTTTGCCCGGGTGCGAACGTCTTTGCGTCCGCGACGAGCTCCATACGGTGGCCGGGCTCGGGTTCGGACCCGGACCAGCCGGACCCCCACGCCCACACATGGGCACGGCCACCGGGGCGGCCGTCGATCTTGGTTCGGACCTCGTAGGAGCCCGATACCTTGGGCGTCAGCTCGCAAGAGACCACGGCGAGCTCGGACGTGGCCGAGCAGCTGCCGGAGGGGATCTCGACCTCGTGCCACTGCACGCGCGTCGAGCCGCCGGGGCCGGGCTTGCGGGTCCGCTTCCACTCCATGCGGACCAGTTCGGCGGTGATGCTCTTGCCGAGCACCGACTTGCCGGCTTGGTCGATCACGCCCAGCTCGAGATCGAGTGGGGTCCCGACGTCTGGCCATCGGTCCCTGATGCGGACCCCTGCGTAGTTGGGGGCAGGGTGGACGACCACGCTGTCGCGTCCGGCGATGGCGCGGTGACTGCTGTCGCTGACCTCGGCCTCGAAGGTGAACGTCTGCGGGCCGCCGTCCTGGTCAACCTCGATGACGGGCGCGGCCTGGAGCGTGCCTTTGGCGTCGAGGGTGCCGGAGCCGGAGCGAGACCAGCCGGACTCGACGTAGCCCGCGGTGAAGTCCAGGCCGCGGGCGGTCAGGGGACCCTTGGGCATGGGGGCCGAGGCACGGCGGACAACCCAGCTCGCCTCGGCGCCATCCATGGCGGCGCCGAACAGGTACTTGGCCACCACGTTGCCCTCGACCTTTGTTTTTTTGCCTGACCCCAGCGTGTTGGCCTCGACGTCCACCTTGAAGCGGGGCGGCTCGAACTCGGCGACCTGCACCTGGGTGCTGCCCAGCGTTTCCTCGCCTGGCATGGACTGCAGCTCGACCTGATAGCGGCCGATGGGGGAACCTTCCTCGGTCGTCCACGAGACGCTCACGCTCCCCATGTCGTCGGTCGTGAGGTCTTGGGTGAACGCGGTCTTCCCTCGCGGGTCGACGATGCGAATCCGCGTGGGGCTCGCGGCTACGGGCAGGAGGTCCGCGCCGTCGGGGCGTCGCATCATGCCTTTGACGTGCACGGTGGCCCCGGGTCGGTAGACGCCTCGGTCACTCATGACCAGGCCACGGCTGGGGTTGTGGGAAAGCGCGACACCGCCTGCGAGCTCTGGGACGAGGTGGCGCTCGGTCTGGACCCGGTGCCCCATCGGCAAGATGGTCCGCGCCGTCCCTGCTTCGACCCGCAGCAGCGCGTTTCGGGACTTGTCCATCGGGAGGTCGAGGACGGCGAGCCCGTCCTTGTTGGTGCGGACGCCGGTGGCTTCGGTGCCGTCGACGAACAGCTTGGCTCCCGATACGGGGGCGCCGCTGGACATGTCGGCGACGTGCACGAACGTCTTGTCGCCGCTACCGCGCGCGTGCACGAGCATCGCGGTGTCGTCGTTGACCATGATCAGAGCCAAGGGCGGTTTGCTGGCCCGCGACCAGCTGGGGTGGGTCGGCTCGGGGGCGTCGAAGGCGGTCGAGGTGCGCCGCAGCTCCACCACGTAGGCCTTCCCGCTGCCGAGATGCTCGAGCAGGTTGAGCGTCGAGACCACGGACTTGTCCTGCTGCGC
>CAYGTG010001029.1:0-3395 GCA_964352485.1 uncultured Nannocystaceae bacterium
GAGGATCCTGCTGATAGCTTGGATGGGGCTCTCCGGCCTGTTCGTGGTGCTGTTTGTGCTCGTCCACATGGCGGGCAAGCTTCAGCTGTTCTTGCCCGAGGATCTCGCCCGTCCCTCGTTCAACGCGTACTCGCAGACGCTGACCTCGAGCATCGTCATCAAGGTGGCGGGCTGGCTGACCTACGCCGCCATCGTGGGGCACGCGGTGGTCTCCGCCGTGTTGGCGCGGCGCCACCGAGCCTCGCGCCAGGCCTATGCGTTGGAGCGGCCGGCGACGAGCAGCCCCTGGTACGCGCGCTCGATGGGCTGGCTTGGCGCCATCACCCTGGCGTTCTTGGTGCTGCACATGCAGGCGTTTTGGTACCGCTACCACTGGGGGGAAATCGGGACCGACGCTCGCGGCAACAAAGACCTCTACACGGTTGTGGTGACCGCATTCTGCGAGCCGTGGATCGTGCTCGTCTACGTGAGCAGCATGCTCGCGCTTGGGTTCCACCTGCAGCACGGCATTGTGGCCTCGCTGCGGAGCTTGGGCGTGTTCAGCGGCAGCATCACTCGAATCGCGCCTCGCCTCGCGGGCTGGGTGGCCTGGGTCGTGGCCGGCACGTTTGCCGCCATGCCGGTCTACATCTACGTCGCATTCGGAGGCCAAGCGCCATGAGCATCCCCGACCCGCGAGTCCCGCCTGGACCCGTGCGCGAGGCCTGGTCGCAGCACAAGTCCAGCATGCGGCTGATCAATCCGTCCAACAAGCGGGGTCTGAAGATCCTGGTGGTTGGTTCCGGACTCGCCGGTGCAGGGGCGGCCGCGTCCCTGGCCGAGCAAGGCTACGAGGTCACCTGCCTGTGCTACCAGGACAGCGCGCGCAGGGCTCACTCGATCGCAGCCCAAGGCGGAATCAACGCGGCGAAGAACTACCAGAACGACGGGGACACCGTGGACCGACTGTTCGCGGACACCCTGCGCGGGGGCGACTACCGCAGCCGGGAGGCGCATGTGCACCGGCTCGCCGAGCTGTCCACGATGGTCATCGACCAGTGCGTCGCGCAAGGCGTCCCGTTCGCGCGTGAATACGGAGGTGTGCTCGCCAACCGGTCTTTCGGCGGCGTGCAGGTGCAGCGGACGTTCTACGCGCGCGGACAAACCGGACAGCAGCTCCTGCTGGCATCCTACGGCGCGCTGTCTCGGCAAGTTCGCGAGGGGCGGGTGCACATGCTGCCCCGCCGAGAGGTCCTCGACGTGGTTGTGCACGAGGGTCGCGCCCAGGGTGTGATCGTCCGCAACCTCGTCAGCGGAGCGCTCGAACGTCATGCTGCCCACGCGGTCGTACTGGCCACCGGCGGCTACGGAACGATCTACTACTTGTCGACCTTGGCCATGGGCTGCAACGCCACCGCAGTCTGGCGAGCGCACCGTCGGGGAGCCCTGTTCGCCAACCCCAGCTTCGTGCAGATCCACCCCACGTGCTTGATGGCCCAAGGCGAGCACCAGGCCAAGTTGACGCTGATGTCCGAGTCCTTGCGCAACGACGGACGCATCTGGGTTCCCCTCGCCAAGGGTGATGTTCGAGCGCCCCAATCCATCCCCGAGGACGAGCGCGACTACTACTTGGAGCGCAAGTACCCGGCCTACGGAAACCTGGCCCCCAGGGACATCGCATCGCGCGCCGCAAAAGATGTCTGCGACGAGGGGCGCGGCATCGGCCCCTCCGGTCGCGGTGTGTACCTGGACTTTGAGGGCGCCCTGTCGCGCCACGGCGTCGAGACCATTCGGACGCGCTACGGCAACCTGTTTCAGCTGTACGAGACGATCACCGGAGACGATCCCTACACCACGCCGATGCGCATCTACCCCGCGGCTCACTTCACGATGGGCGGGCTGTGGGTCGACTACCACCTGATGACCAGCCTCCGCGGCCTGTACGCGGTGGGCGAGTGCAACTTTGCCGACCATGGCGCCAACCGCCTCGGGGCCAACTCGCTGCTTCAGGCGTGCGTCGACGGCAACTTCATCCTGCCCTACACCCTGGGGCATGACTTGTCGGGACAGATCGGCACCGCCCCGCCCGACCCGGCCGGCCCTGCGTTTGACGATGCCGAGCGCGAGGTGCAGCAGCGAATCTCCGCGCTGATGGGCAACCCCGGCACCGTCACGCCGCGCACGTTTCATCGGCGGCTGGGCGCAGTCCTCTGGGATCGATGCGGCATCTCGCGGACCGAGCCCGGACTGCGCTCGGCGCTGCAGGAGGTGCAGTCGCTGCGCGAGGAGTTCCGCCGCGAAGTCCGGGTGGTCGGCCCCGCGAATGCGATGAACCCCGAGCTGGAAAAAGCGCTGCGGGTCAGCGACTTCATGGAGCTGGCCGAGCTCATGGTCCGCGATGCGCTCAGTCGCAACGAGTCGTGCGGCGCTCACTTCCGCGTGGAGCACCAGAGCACCGATGGTGAGGCACAGCGTGACGATGAGGCGTGCATGCACATCAGCGCCTGGGAGCACCACACCGACGGTGAGCCCGTGCTCTACAAGGAACCTCTGTCCTTCACCCTCGCCGCGCCCTCAACCCGGAGCTACAAGTGATGCGCCTTCGACTGCAGGTTTGGCGGCAAGAATCCGCGGAGGCGCCCGGCGCTCTGGAGACCTACGAGCTCGACGGCGTCGATCCCCAGATGTCCTTCCTCGAGATGCTGGACCATCTCAACGAGACCTTGGCCGCGCAGGGCCAGCGCGCCGTCGCGTTCGACCATGACTGCCGAGAGGGGATCTGTGGTCAGTGCGGCGTCTTCATCAACGGCCGCCCGCATGGACCGGGGTCAGGGATCGCGACCTGCCAACTCCACATGCGCAGCTTTCAAGATGGCGAGACCATCGTCATCGAGCCCTGGCGTGCGCGTCCCTTTCCCGTGGTGTGCGATCTGGTGACCGATCGCAGCGCCTTCGACCGCATCATCGAGTCTGGCGGCTTCATCTCCGTGAACACGGGCACCGCGCCCGAGGCAAACTCCACGCCGGTCGGAAAGCGAGCCGCCGAAGATGCGTTCGACGCTGCCGCGTGCATCGGCTGCGGCGCATGCGTCGCGGTGTGCAAGAACGCCTCCGCGGCGTTGTTCGTGGGCGCCAAGATCACTCATCTCGCCACGCTCCCGCAGGGCCGCGTCGAGCGGACGGATCGAGCGCTGAGCATGGTGGCGGCCATGGAAGCCGAGGGATTTGGCGGTTGCTCCCAAACCGGGGCCTGCGAAGCCGTCTGCCCCAAGGAGATCAGCGTCCGCTCCATCGCACGCCTGAACTTCGAATACCTTCGGGCCCGGTTGCTCCGCGCGCTTCGGTGACGTCCACGGCCAGCCAGCGAGTCTCCGTGCGGCTGTAGTGAACAGTACATCGGTGTGTTCAAAAGTAGG
>CAYGTG010001030.1:0-3390 GCA_964352485.1 uncultured Nannocystaceae bacterium
GTTTGTGAAGAATTTCCTTAGCGGGTGTTTTTCCTCAAATGTGCAGATGAGGCTTTTATATATCCCTAAATTACGTATTAGAAGTGTTATAGATGAAATAAGTTATAGATGAGAAATATAAGCTATTTGGCTCATACCTATATTGTATTTTCAGTAGTATCTTTAACGCATATTTGTGCGTTTATGTGTGGAGTAACTGATGCGGACACCATCTCATTTAATTATGACTACGGTAATCAATTATTCGATTCCTCAGAGTCAACGAAAGACGGTAGCATTTTTGCTCGGCTCAATCTTGCCAGATATACCATTTGCCATACTGACTGTTGTATATAGTCTTTACTTCACAATTTGGGGATCGACTCCAAATGATGCCAGTCTAATGGAGTATCTTCACTTTGATTTATTTTTTCGTGACCCAATATGGATCATTTCACACAATATTTTCCATTCCTTAGTTGTGGGATTTATGATGCTATTGGTTGCATATATCAAGCGTGATACCCTATGGGGAAAGAGATTAATGTGGTTAACATTTGGTATACTCTTGCATACAATCATCGATATTTTCACACATCACACTGATGGTCCACTGTTTCTATTTCCACTGAACTGGACATATCGATTTAGTAGCCCAATTAGTTATTGGGAGCCTGAATATTTTGGTAATCAATTTCGTATTTTCGAATACTTACTCGACATATTTCTAGTGTTATTTAGTATCAGGAAACTTTGGCAAAGTCGTAAACAATCAAAGCAATCAATTATGACAAAATAGGCGGGTTGTAACTTTCCAACTCCTGCAATCTCTCATATCCAACACATTGCCAATAGCTATTTAGCATCATAATCTTGCGAACTATAGACATATACGTAATTCACGATGTTACCATCTTCATCAGGATAAGCCTGCAAGGTCCATTCATAAACCCAGCTTGCATCGCTTATACTTAAGTTGACGCAACCATGACTACGACGATACCCAAAATCGTCATGCCAATATGTACCATGTAAGCTAATGTCACCATCGAAATACATGGTCCATGGAACATCTTGTAAGGCATAGGCATCTGGTGCACCTGTTGCACCGCTCATTGCATCACGATCTAAGCGTGCCCAAATTTGGAAGATACCCTCGTTAGTAGACCATTGGGGCAATCCACTGGAAATAAGAGTTGCAAATACAGGGATATCATCTTCGTAGGCAATCAATGTTTGCTCAAAAAGATCAACTGCAACCCAATGTCCTTCAACACCTTCCGGCCGATCTATACGGTCGAATTTTGCAACAAATTCTTGACGTATCCATTGATTTGGACCAATTAGATACCACAATATGCCATTATCATCCCATTTTTCGTCAAAAATATTGACTAGATCATAGCGTTTTGTTACATATCCGCTCTCAGCTGAACCATCTTCCCCAGGGCGTAATGATGCGTATATCCCTGTACGATCAAGTATATAAGCAACAGGATACTGCCAGTTTTCTGGTAAGAGCAACCCAGTGTAATATGATGCTGGAACATATGTCGCGTCATTACGACTTATCCATTCACCACCGACTTGCTGAATCCAGCCCTCGACGCTAGTATCAATTGCATTGACAAAATTGAATCCAGGTTGAATCTGATTAATAACAGATCCATTAGGTCTATCGTATAAATTGACGGTATCAGGACCTACACGCCAAAAACTATACGTGCTAAGAGTAGTATAGTCTTCCAAGATTTCTTCAAATTCAGGACGCGGAAAGGCTTCCATCATAGCGAGGCAATCACTGGACAAAATGCCAGAATCTGAACAAACGGTTGGATCGTATTCTAGTAAGGACACTGTTGTCTGGGCAAATATTGCCTTGATACTTATCAGCCCAAAAGCAAAAGTTATCAATAAAATATAGACATTTTTCATCAGTAATTAGCTCCATAACAACTAACAATACAGGTCTGCAACGAATAAATTTCGTCGCTTTCTCTATAGGCTTTTACTGTTTGTATCGTGAATCTTTTAGTTTTTTCTTATATTGTGTACTAGTAATTTGATTTTTATTCCTGTAGTGCATCTAACTCAGCTTGAATTAACTCTCTTAAGATCTCAGGGTTTGCATTGAATACAGGTTGACCACCTACAAAAAATGTAGGGGTACCGCGAACACCTAGTTGTGTACCCCGTGCTAGGTCGTAGCGCACTGTTTCGGTATGTGTGCCAGACTCATAACATGTGCGCAGCAAATCAGTATCTAATCCAACTTGCCCACCGATTTCGATCATGTCATCAGCCGTGGAAACTCCCTGAAGAGCAATCGTATACATTGCATCATGAAATTGCCAGAAAAGGTCATTACTTTGGTCTAACGCACACTGAGCAATCTCAGCACCTGCTTGATCATATTGTGGCGAGATAATTGGCAAATCTCGGTATACGAGATTAACTTGCCCATCAAATTCTTCGATGATGTCCTCTATAAAACCTTCTACATGCCAGAACTTGCATGCTGGACAAGCGTATGCACCATATTCAACTAAAGTGACAGGGGCATTTGGGTTTCCATAAATTGGATCGAGTTCATATCGTGCAAGTTCATCATTGTTGGGAGGTTCATACCCATAAATCTTAGTGTCAGGATAGAAAGCTGCCCATGCAAACCAGAAGTGGGGAAAAGCATTTAATTGTTGGAGTTGTGAGCCTTCAAGCTCTCCAGATATTGCTGTACCGAAAATATTCCATAGACTGCCAGTTTGATCATCCTTTATCACACCATCATCCGCGCTAAAAGTCAGAATTTTTTCATCAAGTGTTCGTTCAAAGAGACCAGCCATCCCTACGTCATTTGAACTATCAATTTCTGCTTGATCTAATGCGCTGACACTCCCGGGTTGCCAGAAAGCTACGACATCTATATCACCAATATTGTCGTTAATCGCTATGCTGTTAGTAAGATTTTCAAATGGGTAGGCAATTACCTCATTATTGAGATAAACGCCAAGAACTCGTTCGGTAGCGAATAGTCGATTATCTACCACACCAGTAAACAAAAAAGGTTGAGAGCTATCATAGCCAACATATGGATTTGTACCATAATTCCGCCCTTGTGTTGAAAGTACCTCGCCGTCGGGATATTGTTCCTTAAACGCCTTATAACCTACAACTTGTGATGGAACTATACCCAGCAATTCGCCTGTATATGTTCCAACGATTCCTTCTCCAGTGAACTGTTGCCACCATGATTGCGTTTTATCATCCCACATAATCAAATCACTATTCCGCAAAAATCCACTTACACCCAATCTTAGTGTGTCTCCGTCTATACGGCGATCAAAAAAAATGGCACTTTTACAAAGAGGGCAAAATGTGACTGCAATTGGTGTGTCACCAATAAGATCATTA
>CAYGTG010001031.1:0-3385 GCA_964352485.1 uncultured Nannocystaceae bacterium
CCCTACTCCTCCTTCCCCGCTTTTTCACACTTCATTTCGCCTAAACGCAACAGTGCGAACGAGCGTACAGAGGTACAGAGACTACTGCGCAGCGTGGCGGCTATCGGCTTGGAACGCAGTCGGGGCTGATGCAGTAGTAGTCATCGGCTGCCACCGCGACCTGACGGGCACAGAGTTCATCGAACACTGGCTGCTGGGATGGGCCGAGAGGATTCCCATTGAGCCGCAGGTCTCTACAACCACCTGTCCTCAACCAAGCGGCGTCCAACAGCGGCGAGACATCCTCGATCGCGTTGTCGGATAGATTGATGGTGTCAGGGTTGGTCCAGGTCAGGACTGCCCCAATGTCGGTGATTCCGTTCTCGGCCAAGTGGATTGAACGCATCGACAGCTCGTCGGGGACCTCGGAGATCTGCAATCCGTCCGCGAAGAGTACCCCGACGTTGCTCCCGACAAGCGGCGACAGGTCCGACACATGGGTGCGGGAGATTCTCAGGTTCTGCAATGAGGGCAGTCCAGAGACCGGCGAAATGTCGGAAACCTCGCTGTCCTCGACGCCAATGATTCGAAGTGCCGGGCAGCTTGTCAGCGGCGTCAAATCCGAGACTGCACTGCTTTTCGCATAGAGGGCTTCGAGCGCCGGATGCCCGGCGAGCGGGGAGAGGTCTGTGATGTTGGTGTCGGAGATGTCCAAGACCTCGAGGTTGGGGACGTCCCCCAGGCTGGAAAGGTCTTCGATGGGAAGACCGTTGAGGTACACCCGCTCCAAAGGAAGCTGCGAAAGTGGGGAGAGATCCTCGACCGTGTTGATGTTTGCTTCGCCCAACACATCGGCCCCGAGCGAGAACCCCCGTAGCCCCAGGGCACACTCGAGTCCGTCGAGGCGAGACACGCCGAGGCTCTCGACCCACAGGTCCGTGAGGCCCGCGAGCTCCTCCGAAGGAATGACGGATCCCTCTGGCAACTCCAGTGCGTCCCAAACGGCAGCTGCGAGCACGGGGTCGACGATCGTCGTGCTGCACTCCCCGTCGACGGTCGCCGGCAGCGTCGGCTCCGGGCCGACCGTGGTGCCCGACGACGTCGGTGACTCATTCCCAGAGCTGGAGCTCGAGGCCGTTTCGCCAGAGGAACTCCCCTCGGCGGACACTCCAACGGAGGCCGCTCGTGGTTCGTCTGCCCCGGCTTCGCACCCAGCGAGCACAAGGACGGCAGCGACCACCATCGTACTTCTCATCCCGCCACCATCCTCGGTGACTCGAGTGTACACCGCTTGGCCCGTGCCCTCGGTTGTTCCCGGCCGATCTGGTTGCGGCGCTCCGCGCCGATAGCAGCAGTGTTGCCGCTGGCGGCCTCCGGCCCGATCGTGTCGGCGGCGTTGATACCTTGGTTCCGAGGGGCGAGCTGAGGTTGGCGACATACGATGATGTGCTCGCCGCGCCTCGTCACGTGGTGGCCGAGCTTGTTGAAGGGGTGCTGCACACCCATCCGCTTCTCCGCGTACCGAAGCATCACGTAGGCGAGCGGGTCCTCGAGCGCGTGCGCATCGGCCCGGGAGACCCCACGAGCGGAGGCCCAGACACGAGTACCGTGTACGCGCCGCCGTCACCCGGACCTCGCTGGCCATCGAGCTTGAACACGACGACGGCCCCGTCTTCTCGCCCACAGAAAAGCCCCGGTCCGCTCTCGCGGGGCTTCCCAACGAACAACCGACTCGCCTACTGAACGATCGGTCGCCCTTCCATGTGCTTCGTGCTTCGGCGGCATGAGCCCAAACATGCTCATCGTCGTCGGCGCCAGATCCTCGATCCTGGGCGCACCAGCCCGGGGTCGATGCGCCGGTGGCAGGTGCTGGGCACCTCATTGCTATGTAGGTCCTCTCTCGCCCGACGACGATGATGGGCCGCGGGACATCATCGACTATGTGCGCTGATCGCCATCGAACGCGACGCTGACGGTGGCGGAGATCGAACGCCGAGGCTTGCTCGTGGCCGGCACCTGGCCACTGCATCGTGCGCGGCCGAAATGTCGTGTGTCGTGTGTCGTGTCGTCGGTACTGGGTGCTTTGCGTCGCCGCCTTGCTCGGTGTTGTCTCGCAGATCCACTTGCGGAGTCAGACGAGGCTGGCAAGGAGCCTTCGTCAGGCCATCAGGGGGAGCAGGCTGTCTTCTTCACGCCGAGGGCGTGGCGCGCCGCCACCAATTGGGCATGGAAAGCCTCGCGGACCGCATGGCGGTTGACGCACCCGCTTCGTCGCCAATACCAAGTCGAGACGAGATGGCTTGGCAGCCAACGAGGCCGCACAGAAAACCGGCGAGGGCGGGGCGTGAGAGACCGGGTTGCACAGAGCTACGGGGGCTGATGGGAGACGGAAGAGAACCGTTCCCGCATCAGTATCGCACTGCTCCCCGGGCTGCTAGATCCTGGCCGACTGGCCGACGGTGGGTTGGGCCGGCCCGCGCCGAGCTTCACCGCTGTCCCATGCACTCGCTTAACAGTGCTTCGCATTGGTCTGGGGGGCCACAGAGTGCACAGTCGCACTGCAGGCCTGACCGAGAGAGCTGATCGAAGCACTCGTTCCACTGAGCCTGGGTTCCGGATGGGTAGCAGAGTGCGAGGGCGGCGTCGCACTCGGGCTCGGTGGCCAGCAAGAAATCGTAGCAACCCGCCAACGTGAGGTGGAAGCAGTTGTCCCAGTCGAAGGGGGAATCGCCGGCGATGCACTCGCAGTAGGTTTGCCCGCAGCCCTCATGCGGGGCGTCGAGACAGAACCCTTCCAGCTCTGCGCCGCACAAGTCGTGAAGTGTCTCGGCAACGATCGCTGGCGGTCGCACGGACCCGTAGCAGCTCTCGATGAGTTCGATGCACGCTTGGCTGGCCGGATAGCCACAGGTCTCGAGGACGTCCGAGTAGCAACCGTCCACATCGATGGCGCCGCATCCGACCGGCGACCCGAGGTCGAGACCGCCTGGCCCGGTGCTCGCCCCGAGTCCCGTACTCGGCGTCGCGCCCTCGCCCGACCCGACACTCGTCGAGCTTGATGTGTCGTCCACGTACCCGGTGCCGCTAAGACCGCCCGTCGTCGAACTGACCGGAGCCTCGGTCGTTCCACCTGACAGCGCCGTGGGGGGCTGAATCAGATCGCTGGAGCTCTCCTCCTTGGAACTTGGACAACCGGCAACGGCGAGCAAGAGAGCGACTCCGAGTGTCCTGAGGTCCATGGTGGCGCGAGTCTACTCTGCCGAGCTATCGCCGCGAGCTTGCAGCGGGGCTTGGAACGCCTTTCGATCACTCCACCTTCTGCCGCGGCCCTCCAGCGCTGGCAGGCCCGCACGCGTTTAAGCGAAATGAAATGGGAAAAAGCCGGGCAGGAGCAGTACGGCTTCCC
>CAYGTG010001032.1:0-694 GCA_964352485.1 uncultured Nannocystaceae bacterium
CATCGATGGCCAGGGTCGCTTCACGCCCGACCTGAAGCTTGTGGTTTCGCGCCGTGTTGAACGGGATGCCGGTGAGCTTGACCTTGCAGGAGAAGCCCTTGGGCTTGGTTGGCACCGGGTTGGTCCGTCTGGGACGGCGCCCCGCCGGTGGTCGCGTCCCCACGGGGCGGGCATCCACACCGGGCGCCGCGTCGCCGGTGGGGTCGGGCTCCGCCTCGGTGGGATCTTCACCCGAGGGAACGCCGCCCGCGGACGGATCGGTCGTCCGTTTGGGCTCGGTGGAGGGCTGGGTGGCCAGCGGATCGTCCCCCAAGCCCGAGCCGAGATTGGAACCAGGGGTGGAGGATGCGGCGCGGGGTCCCGTGTCGTCGGCCTTGCGGTCCGCGGAGGCGGACGAATCGGAGGCCGCGGCCGCGATCTGTCCGGGCATTCCCCCCTTGGGCACGAGCATGACGCCCGCGGCGATGAGCCCCGTGAGCGCGAGGCCACCGGCGGCCAGCAGCATGTGGCGCAACCGACGTTCCCGGCGGCGCACCTTGTCCAGCAGTGCTCGCGCCCCGCTGTGTGCACTGTCGATCTCGAGGATGCGGCTGAGCAACGCCACCGCGCGCGCCGTGTGGCCTTGCTCCGAGGCGGTCGAAGCCCGATCCATCAGCGTCTGCGCGACGCGTTCGTCGAGCTCGCGAACGTAGAC
>CAYGTG010001032.1:704-3384 GCA_964352485.1 uncultured Nannocystaceae bacterium
TAGAGCTCGGGGTCGGCGAAGTAGGCCTTGAGTTCAGCGGGGGTGGGCGAGATTCCCGTCTCCCCGAGGTAACGCTCGAGTTCCTTCGCGAACGTCTCGGCGCTCTGGTAGCGCTCGTCGGGGGACGTGGCGAGGGAGACCGCGATGATGGTCTCGAGGTCCCGATCGACGAGCGGACAGATCGACGAGGGCGGGGGATAGTCGCCGTCCGCGATGCGGTTGAGGACCTCATGCGGGTTGCGACCGGAGAAGGGCAGCGTTCCGGTCGCGAGTTGGTAGAGCAAGATGCCCAGCGAAAACAGGTCGGTGCGCTGGTCCAGCGGTCGGCCGGAGATCAGCTCGGGCGCCATGTAGGCCGGGGATCCGATCAGCTGCCCGGTGAGCGTGAGCTTCTGGTCGTCTAGGATCTGCGCAATGCCGAAGTCCATCAACTTCAGCGCCCCGTCACCCTCGCGGACCATGACGTTCTCGGGCTTGATGTCCCGGTGCACGATGCCGACCCGATGCGCTTCCTGCAGCGCCAGGCACAGCCGGTGCACGATCATCGCCGCGACCGTGGGCCTGGGATCGAGCTTGTCGTCGATCCACTCCCGCATCGTGGGTCCGTGAATGAACTCGGTGACGATGTAGCTCTCGGCATCCGTGCCGCCGGAGTAGTCGAAAATCTCGAGGATGTTGTCGTGCCGCAGCTTTGCGACCGCCAGCGCCTCCCGCTGCAGTCGAGCTCGTGACTCCTCCCGATCCGCAAGGTGAGCGTGAAGAACCTTGATCGCGACCTCGCGCTCCAACACCGTATCGCGACCGCGATAGACGACCGCCATGCCACCATGGCCGACCTCTTCGACGATCTGGTACTTGTCGATTTTGGTTCCGGCGAGTGACGGCACGGAGGGAGGTCTCCTGCGAGACGGGTGGACTGGCTCGCGCGAGGGCGAGGCCAGCATGTGAACGTGGCGAGGCCTCGACCGATCCGAATGCGTTGTCGAGGATGGAGGGCGAGGAAGACAAGCGCCGTGCGGTCCGCGTCCGCAGGCTTGCGCAGTGTACTCCCGAGCCGCGCTGGCGTCGCTACCCCCCAGGCGGCCTGCCCCGTGCTGTGCGCGCGGGGTCCAGCTCGGCTGCGTGTGGTAAGAGCGTGGCCGCGGAGCAGGTTCTCCGCCCGCCTTGCATGAGCACCGCGTTCGAGCCGCGCCCCGCCGAGGGCCTCAACTATCCCAACCTCGTCCAGCTGTTTGCCGCCCGAGTGCGACGGACGCCGCATGCGCCCGCCCTTCGCCACAAGTCGGCGTCCACCTGGAAGACGCTGACTTGGACCCAGTGGTGGGAAGCCGCCCGGGAGGTCGCCGCGGGCCTCATCGCAACGTTCGGCCTGCGGGCCGGCGACACCGTCGCGATCTGTGCGCCGACCCGCGTGGAGTGGATCCTCGCCGACCTCGCGGTGGCGATGGCCGGTGCGATCTCGGTGCCGATCTATCCCAGCCTCACCGAGGACAACGTCCGCTATATCCTCGCAGATTCGGGCTGTACGCTGCTTCTGGCCGATGTGGCGCGGCGCGTGCCCGAAGGCCTGGAGCTGGGCCTGGAGCTGGGGGTGGTGTTGTTCGACGGTGACGGCGAGCGTTCGTGGCGCGCCCTTCGAATCGCAGGCCGTGAGGCGTTGCAGCGCCCGGAGCTGGAGCAAGACCTGACGCGCCGCGCCGAAGTTTTTTTTATTGATTAGTCGTCCACCGAGTTCTACACGTCGGGGACCACCGGCATCCCCAAGGGCGTTGTGCTGACCCACCGCAACCTGGTGTACGAGGCGTGGGCGATCAAGAACGTGGTGCCGGTCGATGGCACCGACGAGCAGCTTCTCGTGCTCCCGTTGGCGCATATCTTCGCCCGTCACCTCGTCTGGGGCGCCGTCGAGCAGGGCGCCATTACCGCGGTGGGGGAGGGAGAGGCCCAGCTGGCGGCCAACCTGCTCGAAGTCGCTCCGACGTTCATGGGTGCGGTCCCCCGAATGTACGAGAAGGCGTACGCGCGGGTGATGCGGGAGATCGTCGGTCGGTCGGTGATCGTTCAGCGCGGCTTCGAGCTCAGCATGGAGGTTGGGCGCCGGGTTTCGGCGTACCGACAGCGCGGTCAGGAGCCGCCCGCGTCTCTGCAGCTGAGGGCTGCGGTCGCGGACAAGCTGTTCTTCGGTCGCGTAAAGCAGATGTTCGGGGGACGGCTGCGCTTCTACGTCTGCGGCGGCGCGGCGCTCAACCAAGAGGTCGCGGAGTTCTTCCACGCCTGTGGGATGCTGATCCTCGAGGGCTACGGCCTCAGCGAAACCACCGGAGCCACAAACGTCAATCGGCCGGATCGCTTCCGATTTGGCACCGTCGGCCCCTCGATGCCCGGCTGCGAAGTGCGCATCGCCGAAGACGGCGAGGTCCTGGTTCGAGGCCACAACGTGATGGCGCGCTACCACGGTGATCCCCAGGGGACGGCCGAAGCCTTCGACGCCGAAGGCTGGTTCAAGACCGGCGACGTCGGCGAGCTGCAGGACGGGTTCTTGCGGATCACCGAGCGGAAGAAGGACTTGTTCATTACTGCGGGCGGGAAGAACATCGCTCCACAGCCGATCGAGGCGCTTCTGTGCCGCGTTCCCTTCGTCGAGCACGCCTTGGTCCACGGTGACCGACGCAAGTACCTG
>CAYGTG010001033.1:0-3378 GCA_964352485.1 uncultured Nannocystaceae bacterium
CAGTTTCTCTCCTCCGGGGAGATCGACCCCGATGGCGCCACCGGGCTCGATCTCCCCGGAGGAGAGAAACTGAGCGAAGGCGGCGTCGCGCATGACGGGGGAGGCGATGGCGCCTCGGGAGGCGAACTCCACGTGGTCGATGACATAGCCCCCGGCAGCAGCGGCGTCGGGCGTACCCTCGACGTCGAGCACCTGCGTGGCCAAGGTAGCGCTGCGCAACTCGAGGATCGAGTCGTGGTCGGGGAGGGTGCCCAACCCGAAGGTGGCGCCGCCGTAGCGGTCGGTGTCCTCGGGAGTGTCGCCTGCGTAGAACCAGGTCCCGGTGTTGTTTCCGGTGAGGTTGGGGTCGTGCTCGACCACGAGGTTGTGCAGGGCTGCCAGGGCGACGGTGGAGAGCGCCTCCGCCTCGAGTTCGTTGCCCGCGACGTCGGTGACGGACGTCGGCACGACGATGTCGAAGCTCGACTGGGTCTCGGCGAAGGGGAGGTCGAGGTCGAACTCCACCGCCGAGTCGTCGTCGTTCCAGGTGAAGCCCTCGCCGTCGGGGAAGGCGGTCTCGACGGTGGTGGTGTCGACGGGCTCGTCGAACGCGATCTCGATGTGTCCACCGGTGACCGCGGTCGTCCCGTCGGCGGGGGTGATGCTCAGGACCTGCGGCGGCGTCGTGTCCGCGCTGGCGGTGGTGGACCCGCCCTGGCCCGAGGACCCATCGTCTCCGGCGCTCGAGGAGCCTCCCCCGCCCGAGGTGTCGTCTGTCCCACTCGTGCCCGGGCCCGAGGTGCCCGAGGTGTCGTCTCCGGTGGTGCCAGCGGGGTTGTCGCCCGACGTCGCGCTGGTCTCCGGGTCGGTGCCTGAAGAGGTTTGGGCGTCCTCGTCGTTGTCGACGCTGCTCGTGCTCGGTGTCCCATCAAAGCAGGCGGGGGCAAAGAGCAGGGCCGCCGTCAGGGCGGCGAGCGGGAGGCGGGCGAAGGAGGCGCGTGCGGTGTTCATCTAGGCTCCGTGCGGCCGCTCTTTTCATGGGCCGCAACAGATTGATGCGGCCAGGAGGATTTGTGACGCGCCATTTTCTGGAGCGCATCTCGTCTCCTGGGCGTCTTCGCAAAACGACCCGCGGACCCCTGGTCACGCGAGACGGCGCGATGAGATGTGCGCTTACTGCCGGGGATCCCCGGTCAAGAACGCGGGCTGGGGCGCGAGTTCGGGCAGCCAACCTGCCTCGATCTCCGGCCGGCGCCCCATCCAGCTCTCGACCTCGTCGAGGACGCGCTCGCGCTCGGCTTCGGGCAAGCTTCTGAGGTTCGCCGCGTGGGTGGCCTCGGGCACGGTCACCTTGAGGGTCTGGGGGCTCACCTCGAACGCGCCGCCGGTCCAGGGGTCGTACTCGCCGTAGACGAACACGAGCGACTCGTTGGTGCTGGCCACCCAGTCCCGGATCTCGAGCATCGCATCGGGCTCGAACTCGGGCATCGTGCCCTCGGGAGGGAACATCGGCATGCCAGGGCTCCGCAAGCCCTCGAGGTGATCGACGGCGAACTCCTGCGCACCGAGCTGATGCAGCGCCTGGTAGCTGTAGGCGCTGCGCGAGCGCCTCCAGTCCCGGTCTTCGTACGGTCGGGCATATCGCAGGACCTGGCTCAGGAGGTCTTCACCGCTCGCGCTGCGGATCTCATCTGCGGTCCCGATCCATCGATCACAGTCCTCGATGCCGCGGCCCTGCCAGAACACCCACTCCATGATCTCGACGGAATCCTCGAAGCCCTCCCGAAGACCACCAGAGAGCGTGAAGTCTTCAACCTCGTAGCCGTCCTCGACCGCGAGCTCCACCACCTCGTCCAGTCGCGCCACGATCGCGCTCTGGGTGTCGCGAAGCTGCTGCCGACAGGTCTCCTCCCCGATCTGATCGAGGAAGGGGACGTACCGCGGGTCTCGTGGCGCGAAGCTGATCGGTGCCACGTAGGGCACGGTGATGTCGACGTCGCCCGGGTAGAAGTAGCGGTGGTAGATGCTCGTCATCCCGCCCTTGCTGTGGCCGGTGCTCAACCACGCCCGGCGATAGAACGGCGCCAGCATCAGCACAAACCGGTGATGGTCCGCCGCGGCCTGCTCGATGGTGACGTGCGACCATTCCTCGGGTGTGGGCTGCAGCGGCCTCGACATCCCAAAGAAGCGCTGCTCGGTGTCCAGCTGGTTGGCCCCCAGCGACTCGGTGAGCTCAGACTGGTAGTCGCCGACCTGCGAGTAGCCGCTGGTGTACAGGACCATCGGCGCGGTGCGATCGCGGTGCTGCAGGACTGCGCGCTGCGTGAAGGTCCCCACGGAAGGGTCGTTGTGGTCCAGGGGCTGCTCGTACTGCAGCTCGTACGCCCGCACGCCGACGTAGCCGGTCCGGACCTCGCGGAAGGTCAGCCCCGGCTGCTGGGCGAGGTAGACCTCGAGGTCCCTCGCGTCGCTGGCGGTGTCTTCCCACTCTGCCCGGACGTCGAGCGTCACGTTGGGCGCGCCAGCGGCGTGGTCGATTCGAATGTCGATCTCTTCACCGGGGAGCACGCTGAACGCGACGGAGAGCTGATCGTGAACGTACTCGCCGTCCTCGGTCTCGACGACCAGCGGCAGCGCGCGCTCCCCCTCGGTCTCCGAGGTCACGACAACGTCCGCCAGTGGCACCGAGGTGGGCTCCATCCCTCCAAACCCGCAGCGCGGATCGTCGAGGATCGCGCACCCGTCTGGAGTCCGAACCCTAACCACCAAGCTGCCGGTGCAGCCCTCTCGGGCGTCGCACGTGATTCCCATCCCGACCACCGGGCTGCCCTCGCTCAGCCGCACCTGGAGCGACGCGGCGTCGGCCTTGCCGACCGCGTTGTCCAGCTTGGGCACGTCGGCGTCGCCGTCCGCCTCGGGCCCGCAAGCGGTGGCGAGGAGCATTGCGACGCTACAGAGGGTGCCGAGGCGCATGCTCACAGTGTAGGAGATGTGGGTCTGTGTCCGCCAGCAGAATCAACCAGGCGATCGACCGACGGCGTGCAGATTCGCGCGGGGTTCCAGATCGTCTCGGTGTGGGCCCCCTGTGGAGCATGGAGCCCACCGAGCAGGCGGGAAATCCCTGGCAGCGCAGCGGGTGGGATGGCTCCTCTCACCGCCGAAGCGCGCGCAGGGACCGAGACCGCGGGTATGCTTCGCGCTCGCAACCGAAACGAGCAGAGCATGAGCTGGGCAAAAGTCGTCAACAAGATCTGTAAGTCGCAAGTCATCCCTTGCGACGGCAACAACACCGAGTGCTTTGTCCCGAGCCGGACTCGAGAGCCTCACCTGCACTGCGGGAAAGACGGCTCTCCTGACCATTTAGTGGGCGGACGAAGCACGGATTTGACGGTTTTTCGG
>CAYGTG010001034.1:0-3372 GCA_964352485.1 uncultured Nannocystaceae bacterium
CACCACGACTGCAGCGGTCGTTGTGTGGGTGGCTCTGACCCGCATGAGCGAGATGCTGGCGGACCTCTGCCACGCTTCCGCCGCCCGAGACGAGACCTTGGACCGCGTCGGCATCTCCCGGGCGCTGCGCGGGATGCTGCTGCTGGCAACCGTAGGCGGGGCCATGTTTGCGGGGCTCTCGGAGACCACCGCGCTCGCACTCGGAGCGCTGGTGGCTCTGCTGGTCACCATCACCTATGACTTTGAGACCGCGCGCCGCCACGCCAGCTTGCGGCCAAGGTTCGACCGCATGTTGCTGTGGAGGCTCACCATCCTCGCGGCCCCGGTCGGACTTGCCGGTGGCCTGCTGGGGCTGAGCACCAATACGCCCGCGTACGTCCTCGAACACAGTGTCGGCGTAGAGTCGTTGGGCGACTACGCTGCGATCGTGTCGATCTTGTTCATCAGCGGGGTGCTCAACGCGGCCGTCGGTGGTGCTGCGGTGCCTCGCCTCGCCCGTCTGTTCGAGACCGACCGGACCGCATTCCTCCGCCTCCTCATCCGGGTCGCAGGGGTCGTCGGGGCCTGTGGTCTGGTCTTGCTCCTGGCCTGCGTGGTGCTCGGAGAACTCTACCTGGCGATCGCCTACGGCCCTCGTTTCACCGCGCTCGCGCCCAACCTCGTGTACAGCGGCGCCATCGCGTTCATCGCGGGGCTTGCCAACCTGCTGTCCCAAACGTTGGTCTCGATGAAGCGGTTCCGGCTGCAGTTCTCGATCAACGCCGTCACCTTCGTCGCTGCGATTGCGCTGGCATTCACCTTCGTGCCTGCGTACGGCGTCGAAGGTGCACTGCTCGCGCTGGGGCTTGTGTCGGTCGCCCGCCTGCTCGCCTACATCGGCATCATTGGCACGCTCGTCCGCCGACCGGGAGTCACCGCATGACGCCTCGTCGCCTCGACACGGCGCTCGCGGCCGTCATGGTCACGGGAATCTACGTCATCGTCGAACCGGCGCCCTTCGACTTGTTCATCCTCTTTCTCGGCGGACTTCTTCTGCTCGGCCGTCGCCTCTCGATGCCCCGCTCGGCGCTGGCTCCCGGCGCACTCCTGGCCCTGCTCGTCGTCACCAACCTCCTGTCGCTGGTGTTCTCCCGCGACCTGGCTCGGAGCCTGTTTTTCTTCGCCGTCACCGGATACCTCGTGCTGCTTTGGGCGATTCTCGTGGGCGCGCAAGGGGTCGGGCGCGAGCGGACCTCAGACGCAATCCTGCGCGGGTACGCGATCGGAGGCAGCATCGCGGGCGTCCTGGGCGTCGTCGCGTATCTCGGCGCTCCGGTGATCGGGCCCATCATGGCGCCCAACGGCCGCCTCCACGGGCTCTTCAAGGACCCCAACGTCTATGGAGCCTACCTCGCTCCGGTTGCCATCATCGCGGTCTATCACCTGATCGCGGTCCCCGGTGCACGCCGAGCGCCCTGGCTTGGAGCCCTCGCCGCCTCGGGCGCGGCCGTCTTCCTCAGCTTCAGCCGTGGAGCCTGGGGCAACCTCGGCGTCGCGTTGGCCGTGTTCTTCTTCCTGTTCACGTTCGCCGACGGCCTGGGTCGAAGCTGGTGGCGCACGTTCGTGTTTTTTCCGCCGGTTGCGCTGCTGCTGGGCATCGTCGCGATCCAACTGCTCTCGGTGGATGCGATCTCCAACATGTTCGAGATGCGCTTTGGCATGCAGAGCTACGACGACCTGCGGTTCCGGATCCAGGCCGAGGCGGTCTCGGTTGCGCTGCAAAACCCGCTGGGCCTTGGCCCGGGCATGACCGAGAGGACGTTCTCGGTGGCCGCCCATAGCACCTACGTGCGCTCGCTGGTCGAGCACGGGTTCTTGGGCCTGTTCTCTATCGTGGCGCTGATGTTGGTCAGCATCGCCCGCAGCGTGTGGTTTGCGGTGTTCGCTGCCGCGGGGCAAGACCGGCTGCGGTTCGCGGTCACCGCGGGCGTGCTGTGCGGGATGGCCGTCGAGTCGGCCGTCATCGACACCATCCACTGGCGCCACTACTGGGTGTTCCTTGCGATGGCATGGGCCCCGACGCCTCGTCGCCAACGCACCGCGATCAGCAGTAGCCGAACGCCTCCAAATCCTCGCCAATGAGTTCGGCCAGCTCTGCGTTGGACTCGGCATGCAGCGCCAGCGCAGCCCGCTTGAGTTCGGCGGGCATCAGCGCAGCTCTCCCGCGCCGCGCAAGCAAGGGGTCCACTACCCGGTTGAGGACGGCGGCCGGGTGAAGGTGCCGCGGTACCCACTGCTTGAACCGCATCTTGAGCGCTAGCGGCAGCGCATTGACCACGCGAGCCGTCGCCGCCGACAGCGGGCTGAAGGCCACGTTCACCCGCTCCTTCGCGTCGGGGACAAACGGTTCGACCCCCGCAAACCCGCAGAAACGATGCAGGAAGCCCGGCGCATCGGCGACGAAGGACTCGAAGGGCTGAACCAAGACACCGGCGGGAAAGCGGCGCTGATAGTGGCGAACATACGGCCCCCAGTCGAGGTCCCGAACGTCGAGGTTGGGGCCATTGTAGATGTTCCAGTTGAAGTCACCGAAGTCGCCGTTGCGGTAGTTGGAGAACGCCTGCGGTGTGCTCGAGAGCCCCTGCTTGAGCACCTGGCTGTAGGCGGACTCGAGCCATGAATCCTGTCGTCGCAACACCAGCCAGATCTTCGCCTGTGGGAGCACCTGCGCGAGGAGGTCGGCGTTGCTCAAGAAGTTGACGTGGTTCTCGAACGGCCAACCGAACAGGGCTTCACTGCTGATGATCGTGTGCCCCGCCTGCGTATCGACGAACGTGGCGATGGCGCGACGGTGCGCCTCGATATCGAGCACTGCCGGGTTGTGAAACAGCAGCTCCCAAACGAAGCGCTGGATTGGGTTGGGCTCGGCAGGGAGCTCGTGCGTGGCGTGCACGAACGTGGCCCCGCGCAGGCCAGGAAAGAACGACTGTTGAAGAAACGTGGTCGCCGTCTTGTGCAGCCCCACGTGGACGAGCACCGCCACCGGCACAGTGTACGCGTCTTGCCGTGGTACGCCATGGGCATGGTTCTCGCACCCCGCGGCATCCTCGGCGTCGTCCACCTTCCCGCGATGCCCGGCGATCCCCAGGCGAGCGGGACCTTCGACGCGATGCTCGTCCACGCGATCGCCGACGCAGACGCGCTCCGAGAGGGCGGCATCGACGGGATCATCGTTGAGAACTTCGGCTCGGTCCCCTTCGCCAAGGGCGATGCGAGCAGCAGGCTGCCGCCGCACCAGGTCGCGGCGATCACTCGTGCGGTGCTCGAGATTCGGCAGCACTTTGAGGGTCCTATCGGCGTCAACTGCCTGCGCAACGACGCCCTGTCTGCACT
>CAYGTG010001035.1:0-3355 GCA_964352485.1 uncultured Nannocystaceae bacterium
CGCTGGGCGCAACTACGGATAGACCAGCTGAAGCGTGACGTCGTCGAACACGACGTCGGAGGGACCCCCCGCGATCACGTTGTTCGCACACTCGATGCGGACGGTCGCCTCTGTCGTGCCCAGCGGCACTTCATCGGCCTCTTCGATCAGCGTCCATGCGCTCGCAGTGCCATTGGCCAACGGCAAGAAATCGTTCCCGAGGTCGACGTAGACCCTGTAGCTGTGGGTTGCGGTGTTGGTGCGGGCTCGAGCGCGGACGCGGTAGCGCAGCCCGGCGAGCGAGGTTTCGTCCTGCCAGGCGCTGAGGTCGACCGCTTGGTCCAGGACCGTGACGACGAACGCCCCCGCAGGCGTGAAGGCAAACGACCCTCCAAAGGCGGCGTTTGTGGTGGTCCAGTTCGGCAACCCGGTCGGCACGCTCCAGGACTCGGTATCGCCGGTCTCGGCGTCTCCGTTGAGCAACAGGTTCGCCGATTCGCCTTGTCCGGCCCCGAACAAGGCCAACACATCGGTCTGCGTGGGCGACCCGAGGTCAACCCCATCGTAGTACTCGATGCTCAGCGACGACTCGACCGGACCCAAGCGGTTCGGCCCGAAGCGAAGCTCGAGCAGGCAGGTTTCGCCAGGATCGAGCTCGGTACTACACGTTCCCCCGGTGCCCGGATAGCCGCCCGGGAACGAGAAGTCGCCGGGGATGCTGCCGGTGGCCATCGAGGTGGCGGTGAAGTCGCCGACGTTCTCCAGCACGATGACACTCGACGTTGCGCCGTCGACCGGGATGTCTCCGAAATCCAGGACGGGCTCCCCAAGCGTCCACTGAAGCTGCGCCGGGACGTCCACCAGGCCACCACCGGTCGAGGATGTTCCGGCGGTGGTCGTGCCGGTGGTCGGGGGGTCCGTCGTCGAGCCGTCGCCCAACGTCGCGGTGACGGTTTCAGTGTCGCTGCCGGTCGGAGGGTCGGTCGTGACCGGGTCGCCCTGCGATGCCGTCGGCGGAGCGTCGAAGGTTCCGCTGTTCCCGGTGGTGCCGGAGCTGCACGCGGTGAGGGTGAGGGCGCCGAAGACGGCGAAGGAAGTCGAAGTCAAGATGAGAGGTCCTCGGAGCATCGTCGTCCGCGATCGGTCGACGGTAACACTGTGGGTGACAGTGATCACCATCACGTGTGGTGACGGTTGCGCCATGCAGACGCAACGCGCAGTGTAGCGCCCCCGAATCGCGGGCGGATCCACCGCGGCGCCTTGGGGATCGGAATCCCTCGATGACACCAGCACCAGGAATCAGTGGCTTCTCTCTGAAAGTTCCGCGACTGCGAGTGCCCCTCGCGGCGTGGGCCGAGTGGACCGATGCCGACCCTGCGAAGATCGAGGCTGTCGTGGGCCGAAGTTTCCGGGTGTGCTCGCCCCAGCAGAACGTCTACACGCTCGCTGCGGATGCCGTGCTGGACTTGATCGAGCGCTTCGACGTCGATCCGGGAGATATCGGGATGCTCGCGCTCGGCACGGAATCCAGCACCGACAACGCCGCGGGGGCGGTGCTGGTGCGAGGCATGCTCGACGAGGTGCTCCCCGGTCGCGGCCGCCGCCCGATCGCTCGCGCCTGCGAAGTTCCCGAGTTCAAGCACGCATGCCTCGGCGGGGTCTACGCTCTCAAGGCCGCTGCTCGATACCTGGGATCGGACGGGCGTGGTCGCAGGGCGATCGTGGTCGCCTCGGACATCGCGGAGTACGAGCGCGGCTCGACCGGAGAGCAGACTCAGGGCGCAGGCGCGGTCGCCATGCTGCTCGACACCGATCCGGCGCTGTGCAGCCTCGACCTCGCGCGCAGTGGTTCGGCGTCCGCGTACCGGGGGCTCGACTTCCGCAAGCCGTTCGCCCGCCATCGCGACCCGTCCTACACCCCGATGACCCAGCGTCTGCACGACTTCCCGATCTTCAACGGAGGGTACTCGACCCAGTGCTACGTCGAAGCCACCGTGCGTGCGATCGACGAGATGTTCGCGCGGGTGCCGGGGCCCCGGGCTGCGTTCTACGAGCGCGTCGCGGCGATCTGCTGTCACCGCCCCTATGAGCACATGCCGATGCAGGCGATGGCTGCGGCGCTGGTCTGGTCGGCCGCGAGGGACGGTGGCGCTGAGGCGCTCGTGCCGATGTGCGAGGGCACCGAACTCGACCCGGAAACGGTCTACGAGGAGATCGAAAACACGCCGGACTTGTACGCCCGGATGAAAAACGAGGGCATCGCGGCTGCGGCGTTTCCGGCGTTCATGGCTCTCACTCGCGCGTTCCGGCGGAGCCCAGCGTTCAAAGCCTTCGCCGACAGCAAGCTCCGATTGGGCGGCAGCATCACCGCGGAGCTCGGCAACTTGTACACCGCGTCGCTGCCCGGCTGGCTCGGGGCTGCGTTCGAGGCGGCACACCTCGAGGACCGCGCCCTTGCGGGCCGGGAGCTTCTCACGGTGGGGTATGGCTCCGGCGACGCGGCCGAGGCGATCCCGATGACCGTCGTTCCGCACTGGCGCGAGGCCGCTTCGAAGCTCGATTTCACGGCCTCACTGCAGGGCGCGCACGACCTGAGCCGTGCGCAGTACGAAGCGCTGCACGATGGGGTTTCGGTGGACGGACTCCCCCAAGCTCCAGGGTTCGTGGTGTCGCGCGTCGGCGAGACCTACGAAGAACGCTTCCAGGACCTCGGGATCGACTACTACGATTTTTGCGGTTGAGACCCGCCTTTGGCGTTGGCCTCATCCGTCGCCGCCGGGAACGCCTCGATCTTCATGGCGCCCCGGGCGGAGCCTGCCCACGGGCGCTGGCGAGCGCGTCGTCGAGGAGGTCGAACAGGTCCGTTCGTTCCTGCGGGGGAATGGCGTGCCGGACCCCTTCATAGGACTTCAGCGTCACCGAGTAGCCCTTGGCGAGCAGCGCATCGACGGCCTCTTTGGTGGGCTCGTAGGGCACAGCATTGTCAGCCGTCCCGTGCAGCGCCACAACGTCGGGGTGCGTGGGAGTCGGGCCAGCGCTGGGCCAAAGCGGTGGCGGCAGCCAGCCGCCCACCGGAATCGCAAAGCCCACCTGCTCGGGGTGATGCACGGCGAGGGTGAAGGCCAGCATGCCCCCTTGGCTGAACCCTGTGACGATCGGGTCGCCTTGGGTCGGCCTCGACTCGCGCAGGGCGGCGATCGCCGCGGCAAGCTTGTCCGCAGATGCCGTGATGCCGCTCGCGAGGCCCTCTACGTCGCCGGAGCGGGCCCGGATGGGGAACCAGGACCAGCCGCCGTCCTCGGTCGCGTCGATCCCTTGGGGAAGGATCAGCCGCGCGGTCCCTCCGTATGCGTCGAAGAGGTGCGCGAAGTTGTCG
>CAYGTG010001036.1:0-1165 GCA_964352485.1 uncultured Nannocystaceae bacterium
CGGCGGCGCCCTCGCCTGCGCCCTCGCCGCCGCCTTCTAAGCACTCGGGGAACTCGGAATCGCACTGCTCCTCAGTCAGCTCTTCGGCCTCGCAGATCTCCAGCGCCTCGGCGCACTCGTCGTCGCCATCGCCTTCGCCTTCACTCTCGCCTTCGCCTTCACTCTCGCTGTCGCCTTCACTCTCGCTGTCGCCTTCACTCTCGCTGTCGCCTTCACTCTCGCCGTCGCCGTCGCTCTCGCCACCTTCACCGTCGGCCTCGTCCTCTTCTTTGCCCTGTTTGCCTTCTTCGCCCTTTTCAACGTCGTCGAGCTGGACATCACACGCAACGACGAGAGGTGCGACGAGAAGCGAGAAGCCAAGGCCGAGGTTTTGGATGATTTGGAGCGTCTTCATGGGTACGGCGAGTCCGTTGCCCAACCCGGGCCGCGATTACAGCCGGGCATTCTTTTTTTTCCGTCCGCGACTCGCGCACTTCCTTTTTCCTCGACCGTGTAATCTAGGGAACGCAGGGGGTACGGACTCGCGATGGAACCGCATGCCACGCACGCACCGAGGCCGACGCCGACGCCACAGGCCGGCGAGGAAGGTCTCGTTGTCCGGGCGCGGGGCGGCGACATGCAGGCGTGGGCGGTTCTGTATCGCAGTCATTTCCCGCCCATGGTCCGCCATGTGCGGTTCTTGACCGGAGACGCGGGACTCACCGAGGAACTGGTTCAAGAGGCCTTTGCCCGGGCGCTGGTCAAGCTGCCCTCGTTCGATGGCCGAGCCGCGCTCTCCACCTGGCTGCACGGAATCGCGCTCAACGTGGTGCGAAATCACTGGAGGGCCCAGCGAAACACCGCCACCGCCCATGACAGGCTTCGCAACATGCATGCGGCCGTCGATGCCGGCGTGGCGCCGCGTCTGGACCAAGCTCATCTGAGCCGCAAGAAAACCGAGGCGTTGTATGCCGTCCTCGACACCCTGCCGGAGAACCTGCGGGAGGCGTTCGTGCTGCGGGATCTTCAAGGCAACACGCCGGCCGAGGCGGCGGCCAAGCTTGGCATCACGCCGGGCAACCTTTCGGTCCGAGCCTCCCGTGCCCGAGAGCGGATCCGGCAAGAGCTCGAGCGGCTGGGCTGGCTGGGCCCACGAGGGGCGGACGCATGAACGAGCGCCCCAACG
>CAYGTG010001036.1:1175-3354 GCA_964352485.1 uncultured Nannocystaceae bacterium
CTCCGCCGACGAACCGGTCCCCGACTTCCTCGCGGTGGTGAACCGAGCCCATGCGCTCGCCCCCGACGTCGTCCCCCAAGCGGCCGTGGATGAAGTCGGGCTGTACGCGCCCATCATTTCCCTGCAACACGCCGGACGCCTGAAGACCGGACAACATGACCCCGCGCTCGATACCTTCGTTGCCGAGGTTCGTGGTCAGCTCGACCAAGAACTGGTCCGCGAAGACTCAACCTCCGAAACAGCGGCCACCGAGACCACGGGCCGCCGCTCGGTCGCGGTCGCGATCGCGGCGGGGTTCGTCCTCGCGCTGGGGCTGGGCGCTGGCTTGGCGCAAACCTTCGACCTCGGCCGCGGGCTCTGGAGTCCGCGAGCGGACACCCCCAGTGAGGCCATGCTCTACCCCCGCCCCGCGGCGGAGCAGGAGAGCGAGCTGGCCAACCGGACCCATCGCGGGGCGGATGTCCCCCCCGCCGAGCCCGAGCCCGAGCCCGAGCCCGAACTGGCGCCTGTGCCCGAGCTGGAGCCGGAGTCCCCGATCGACACCGCGCCCAGCCCCGCCCCGCGGACCCGCTCCAAGGCCAAGCCGTTGTCCCGACGAGATCGTCTGGCCGCGCTCGAGCAAGAGGCCAACGCGGCCTGGCGGGCGGGCGAGCTCGACGCGGCCGAGTCCACGTTCCGCAAGCTCATCGCGATCGACGGGCGTGGAAGCTGGGGCGAGAGCGCATACGGCGAGCTGTTCACGCTGCAGCGTCAGCGCGGCCGATCCTCGGTCGCCCTGTGGAAGGCCTATCTGAAGCGCTTCCCCAAAGGGAGATTCGCCGACGATGCGCGGGCGGGTTTGTGTCGCCGCGCCGACGAGAGCTCCAAGGCCGCGTGCTGGAGCGCCTACCTCGAGGCGATGCCGCAAGGCTCGTTCCGGGCCCAAGCGCAGCGCGAGTTGGCCAGCGCCGGCACAAAGGAGTCACCATGAACCGGCTGAGCCGGCTGAGCCGGCTGAGCCGGCTGAACCGGCTGAACCAGCTGTGCAGCAGTGCCCTCGCCCTGAGCCTCGCCGCGGGCGGGTGCACGGCAGACTTCTTCGTGGGACCCCTGGACGGAGGCTCGAGCACGACCCAGGGCCCGGACGATTCAGGCGTATCGTCCATGACTTCGGCCCCGGCCAGCACCACCGCGGATGGCTCGAGCACGACGCAGGCCGCCACCACGGTGGGGCCGGACGCCACCACCTCGAGCGCCACGGCATCGACGACAACCTCCGGGCAGACGAGCGAAGACACCGTACTCAGCACCGAGGGCTCGACCACGGCGGCCAGTACAGACACCGAAGAACCCGCGGACTGCATTCCCAAAGAAGCCCCCGCTTGTGAGGAGGCCTTTCCGAGCTGCCTTTGGAATGGAGAGGCGTGCACGGTCAACCTGTGCAACGTCGGGGGCGAAAAAGCGTGCCTCACCGAAACACCCGACTGCATCTGGGAGGGCGGTGGATGCATCCCCAGCCAGTGCGGCGAAGAAGCCGAGTGCAGTGTCCTGGAACCAGGGCCTTGCGAGACGGCCAAGGGCTGCGTTCTGATCGGGGTGATGTGCTTCACCCCGCCATGCGTCCCCTGTGGCGAAGTCGACGACATCCTCACCTGCAACGAGCTGCCGAACTGCATCTACAATGAGCTACGCGAGGCTTGCCTGCCTCAATGATGCTCGTCCCCTTCTCCCACGCGTTTGTCGCCGTCGCAGCACTGAGCGCTCCGGCCAACCCCGCCGACGCGCGCATCGAACTGCTTGCCCTGGACATCGAGGGCGTCGAGGCGGACGCCTTCGAGCGCGCCCTGCAGACCCGGCTTCCCGACCGCCCGCGCATTCCGGCGGGCAACCCCGACGCCCGCGCCGGCATTGAGCACTGGGGATACGTTCTGGTTCGCCCGGTCGACGACGGATGGAGCCTGGCGTTGATCCTGGCCGATGGCCGCGGCTACTACCGAAACGTTGCGGCGCTCGAGGGGGGCGATCCGGCGCGCTTGATCGCCAGCACGCTCTCCAACCTGATCGCGGGCGTCGAGGAGGACGCCCTGCCCGCCGATGCACAGAACGTCACCGTGCCCGACGAGCTCCCGACCGCTCCGGAGCCGGAGCCCGCGCCGCCGCCCCCGAGGCAGCCGGAGCCGCTGCCGGAGCCCCCACGCGC
>CAYGTG010001037.1:0-3350 GCA_964352485.1 uncultured Nannocystaceae bacterium
GGTATTCTGAGGGCCTATGATTCGCTTGAGATGGGCGACGGTCTGCGCGTGCTTGGCCCTCGCCTGCTCGAGTGGTGACGAGTCTGTGGGCAGCACGGGCGCCAACACCACCACGGGCTCCGGGCCGACAACGTTCGCAACGTTCTCCACGACCGTGCCGCCGGTCACGACCAATCCAGGGACCGGGTCCACGGGTACGCAAGGGTCGAGCAGCACGGCCACCGAAACCGAGTCCGACACCGAAACCGAGACGGCCGCTGATGCATCGTCGTCGAGTACCGGCGACGGACTTTGCCCCGCAAGCACGCACAACTGCATCGAGGGCGCTCCCGATGGTTGGAACGGTCCGGTCGCTGTCCACCAAGCGGCTTTCGATCCGCTGGTTCGCAAGCCCGAGCCACCCCCATGTGGAGCCGCCTACCCAGACCCGGCGACCGCAGGCTTTGAAGATCTACTCGCCGACCCTGCAACGTGTGAGTGCTCGTGCGGCAGCGCCAACGGGACGGCCTGCGACAACTCCACGACGCTGCGCTATTGGGGGGATGACGCGACCTGCGACGAAGGGATCGCGCAAGCCGTCACCATCTTCGCAAGCTCGTGCAACACGCTGCCAGCAGCGTTCGACGGCAACGGAAACTACTCGGCGACCCCGCTGACGGCCGTCGGTGGGGCGTGTGCACCGAGTACCGAAGAGGTGCTCGAGCCCGCGACCTGGTCATGGCAGTCGCAAGCTTGCGACGGCGCAACGATCATCGAGGACGCAGGCTGCGCGGACGACCGCGTTTGTGCGCCCTTTCCCGAGTCCCCCGATGCTGCGATGTGTATTTGGCAGGCGGGCGAGCACGAGTGCCCCGACGCATTCGAGACCACGCGGACGCTGTTTCAGGATATCGACGACGCACGCGATTGCGAGACGTGCTCGTGCGGATCCCCGAACGGCCTGTGCGACTCGGCCTTCATCTCGCTGTGGAGCGGCCCGACCTGCCTCGTCCCCTCTGCCGGAGTGGTGGGCGTGAACGGGGAGTGCGATGCGACCGGGACGGCGACGACGGCCCGCGCCGCGAGCCTCAACAGCGGCAGTCCCACCGCGTTCTGTGTGCCCAGCGTCCCGCAGCCCGCGGGCGAGGCCGTCGGCACGGATCCGGTCACCGTCTGCTGCGTCGAGCCCGAGTGACTCGGGAAGCTAGGGCGGCGGAGCCCCCCCGCCGATCCGTGGCTGCAGGACGATGCCCGGCTGCTCTTCGTACTCGAACCCGGACTCGAGGCGCTGCTCGGTGCCATCTCCGAACCGCAACAGCACGTCCACGGACCCGGTCTGCTCCGATTGCGGCGCGATCACCCGGACCGCCCAAGGGCTCTCGATGACGACCCCCTTGGCCGCCCGCGTGCCGAAGTAGACCACCAGCGGACCGTGCCCGGTGAAATCATCGCCTTCGATCAGGACGCTCTGTCCGCCGCCTTGACGGACCGTTGCGGGACTCATGCGTAGGCTCGGGTCTGGTGATCCACACCCAGCCAACAGCAGGGACACTGCCACGCACGCGCGAACGAACACGCGCGGAGCGTAGCAGTCCCCCATGCCCTCCTCCAGCCCTCAACGACACGCCTCGAAGAAGCGCGCGATGAAGTCCTAGAATACGTCGCGACGCTGAAGCTCCTGACGAATTTTGCCCAGAGCTTGCTCCTGCAGCTGTCGGATTCGCTCGCGGGACAGCGAGTACTGCTCGCCAATCTGCTTGAGCGTGAGCTCCGAGTCATCCCCGAGACCGAACCGCTTGCGCAGAATGTCCGCCTCGATCGGCCGCAGGCCAGTGATGACCTCGCGAACCTGCCGCCCGATCGCCTCGGCTTCGAGCTGATCGCCGGGCTGTTCGCTGTCCTCGTCTTTGAGCAGGTCGACCACTTTTCGACCGTCGTCCTCGGACAGCGGCCGATCGAGGCTGATTGGAGGATCGACCACAAGCGTGTCCATCTTCTCGATCTTGGCCGCGCTCAGGCCCGTGTGCGTCGCGAGTTCTTCGTGCGTGGGCTCGCGACCGTGTTTGGCCTCGAGCTCCCGCCTGGCCTTGGACACCTTGTGGTAGGCGTCGATCATGTGGACCGGCAGGCGGACCGCACGACCCTTGTCGGCAATCGCTCGGCTGATGGCGTGACGAATCCACCAGCTTCCGTAGGTCGAGAATCGAAACCCGCGGGTGTGGTCGAATCGATCCACGGCCTTGAGCAGGCCAATGTTGCCTTCTTGGATCAGGTCCTGCAGCGGCATGCGTCCGTGGTTGAAGCGACGGGCGATGGACACGACCAGGCGTAGGTTTGACTTCACGAAGCGGTTCTTGGCGTGACGCAACGTCATGCAGCGACGGACCGCCTCCGCGACGTAGTCGTGGAACGGTCGACTTCCGCGGCGAGGAGGCCGGACCGGAAGATGGATCAACTCGCGACCGCCGTCGTCGAGAATGCTCAGGTCGGCCAGCACCTTGTCTGCAGACACCCCGTCGCAATCGAGGCGGCTGAGGCGCCTCGCTATCATCGCGCGGTCGTTCTCGTAGGCGTCACGGTGCGCGCGAGTCTCTCGGTCCCGCAGGGCGCGAGACGATGTGCAGAGCGCTAGGCGATCGGCCTGCGACAGCTCATCCTCATCGACGTCCTCCCCGACCACGGTCATGATCCCCTCGATGAATGGAGGGTAGGACAGCAGCTGTTCCCACAGCGCGGTGCGGAGGTCCGAGATGCGCACGGCTGAGGAGAGCTCCTCCTCCGGCGTCATGATCGACAAGTCGGACATCTCGCGGAAGTAGACCCCCAGGGTCGTGTCGCTGGCATCGCCTTCGGCGCGAGCGCGCGAACGCTTTGTTCGTTTTGGAGCAGCAGACCCTCGCGGGCGCCGGCTCCGTGCGATTCGGGGTGGTGCCCCTCGGGTGACCTTTCGACGTGCCATCTCAGTGCCTCGGTTTCCTTGCGTCTGGCCTTCTTCCGAAGGTGTGAGCGCAGCCGACGCGGGACTGCGCTCCTCAAAAGGGGTACGGGACAAGTCCCGCGGTGGTTCCCTTTCTTTCGTTCATGCAAGTTGGGAACCGTTTCCGTGACAGGAATTTCAGGAAGCGAGCCTTCACCGCCGAGAAGACCCGTATGCACCCTCCAGTGGCGCGCAACCGGGCATCCAGCCGAAATGGCGGCCCACTCCCGGTCGGCCGTGCCTGCCAACCAGCGCGGCAGCGGGGTCAGCCCGCCGCGACACGGCGGTCATACCCGCATGTAGGTCGATCGGGGCACGGCATCCGACGAAATACGAGCGTCAGACTTTGGGCTCGACCAACAGCCAGATGTCGGGAGACGACGCACCGTAGAAC
>CAYGTG010001038.1:0-3344 GCA_964352485.1 uncultured Nannocystaceae bacterium
GTCAGAGAGAGCGGAGCGATTTCAGGGTAAAACGGGTCGCCACAGGGGAGCTTGGCCGCACCGAATGCAACTCGCAGGCACGCGGCGACGGCAGCTACGGTGAGCGTGGCCCATCAGGTCACCCGCGCCAGGAGTCTGGGTCCTCGGGTCACGTGTGCCCGATCCTACTGTCCCGGAGCCATGCCTTGTCGGTAATCTGAGGGCAAGTGCGACGCCGCTATCAGATATCATTGCCGGCCGCGGAGGCGCTGGGAAGGGTCGCGGACTCGGCGGCGATGGAGGCCGTGCGCCGCAACGGGATCTCCGTCGGGGACCGCCGCCTCGGCGTCGCGGTGTCCTTCCCCGGAGAGGGCATCGTCCAGATGACGGCCGAGGAACCCACTCGCTCCATGAGGCTGAACCAGGACTACGTGCTGACCGCAACGATCCGGCCGGCCGGTGAGTCGGAGGGCTCGGTCCTCGAACTCGAGTCTCCGTCGGGCCTTCGCATCGCCGTCGGAATCCTGGTCGGGTCGGTGTTCGCGCTGCTCCCCATCTTGTTCGCGCACGTGGCTACGGGCCTCGCGATGCTCGGCGTCTTGGCGCTGGCTGCTCTCATCGTCGGTGTATTCAATCGCAGGCGAGCCCTGTCGATTCAAAACCAGTTTGCGTCCGCGGTGTGGTCACCGCTGGCGGCGTACGAGCTACCCGAGGCCGAGGACGGCCAGCCCTACCGTGCTCTCCCGGAGCCGGACTCGGGGTCGTCGGACCCGTAGTTTCACGATCGCAAGAACGGTCAAGAAGCCGCGGGCGGACGCTGTGAACGCCGCGGGGGGACGAGGACGGGGTACGCTCGATTTACGGTTCCTCGTCGAGTCCGAGGATGTCTTCGATCCGCGTCCGGGCGGAGGCGGACGTCTCTTGCAGCAGGGCCTCTCCCAGTGGATGGCCGCCGCGATGGATCGGATGTCGTCGATGTTCATGGGGGGCGCAGGATGAGTGTCGAGTCTAGCCGAACAGCCCGAGCTGCTGTCCGGCGACGGTGGCGAAGCTCGTATCGAGGAACTGAAGGATGCCGTCGGCCGCCGGCGCGAGCTGTCTCGACAGATAGTGTTCGTAGTCGAGGCGGCCGTGGGGGAGCGGGAGCGGCTCGGGCCCCTGGCTGGTGATGACGTATCGGATCTCCCGCACGGGATGACCCAGCTTGCGCGCGGCCTGGATGTGCGGCGGAACGTTCTGCTGGTAGTCCTCCAGCTTGCGGCGGATCCGCTTGCGGTACACGAGTTGGTCGTCGTAGTCGCCGGCCCGGACCTCCTGTGCGAGCTCGGCCATCCAGGTTTCCCAAGGCTGGCCTTGGAAGATGCGCGTCAGGAGCTCCCGCTGAAAGCGACGAGCCAGAGGGGTCCAGTCGGTTCGTACCGCTTCGAGACCCTTGATGACGAGCTTGGCCTCGTTGCCACCGCTGACCAAACCGGCGCGGCGCTTCTTGCTTCCCTTGTCCGACCCGCGGGTCGTCGGCATCAGGAAACGACGAAAGTGGGTCTCGAACTCGAGCTCGAGCTGGCTGTCGACCCGGAATTTCTTGGCCAGGTGGTCCCGCCAGTAGGTGTTGAGCTCGTCGGCCAGCCTCGCCCCCAGCGTCGCGCATGCCTCCGCCGTCTGGGCGCTGGCGTGGACGAACAAGGAGTCCGTGTCGCCATAGATCACCTGAAGCCCTCGGTCTTCGATGAGCTCGCGACTGCGCCGGATGATTTCGTGGCCGCGGCGGGTAATCGAACTGGCGAGCCGAGGGTCGAAGAAGCGGCAGCCGCCGCTGCCGAGCACCCCATAGAACGAGTTCATCAGGATCTTCACTGCGCGGGAGCCAGCGGCATCCTTGCGGGCTTTGGCCTCGTCTCGAGCCTTCCACAGGCACTCTATGAGACCGGGCAGGATGTGGCCCTCTCGAGCGAACGTCGCGCCCTCGAAGCCGGGGCTCGGATCGTCGCCGGGCACTGCAAGGCCCAGTGGATCGATGGCGAAGGTCCGAATGATGCTGGGGTACAGGCTCTTGAAGTCGAAGACGAGCACGTTGTCGTAGAGCCCGGGGACCGAGTCCATCACCCAGCCGCCGGGGCTCGCCGCGAACGCTCGTCCGCCGGTGTCGTAGGCGACGTAGCCGCGCCGATGCAGCCTCGGCAGATACAGGTTGTCGAATGCCGCGACCGAACCGCCCTGCCGATCCATCGGCAGCCCGGTCAAGGCTTGGCGCTGCTTCGCGAAACCCACGAGGTCGGCTTCTTCGAAGATCTCGAGAACGAGGCGGCAGTCCTCCAGGTTGTAGGCGGCCAGCGCCTCCTTGTCCTCGGCGTACCGTCGCTGGATCTCCGCAACCGCGTCTCCGTCGTGCTCGATCCGTTTGCCGCGGCCTAGCACCGTCTGCGCGACGTCCTCCAGCCGGAAGCTCTCGAAGGAGTACGTGGCCGCGCGCAGGGTCGCGATTCCATCGAGCACGACACGGCCCCCCACCCGAGCGACGTGGGGCTGATTGTCGTTCCGCGGCGGGAGCACGGTGGCCCGCTCGCCCGCCCGGCCGAGCGTGAGTTGAACACCCAGGGCCTTCGCCCGGCGTTCGAGGTACGCCAAGTCGAACTCGATGACGTTCCAGCCCGACAATATGTCCGGATCGATCTCCGTCACGTGGTCCACGAAGTGCCGGAGAAGCGCGGCTTCGTCGGGGACCGGGGTATAGCCGCGGGCCGCCTCGTCGCCGGGCCCGCGGACCCAGACTCGGTCGCCGCCGGCCCCAGCGACCGCGATGGAAAGCAGCGGTCCGTTGATTCCATCGGTTTCGATGTCCAGCACCAGCATCGACAGCTCGGTGGTGAAGTCGGACTGCTTGACCTTGGGATTGACGATCTCTCGATACCCGTCGCGTTGGACGAGCGGTCCTTCCAGCCGAAGAGCGCCGGTGATGAACCGCTCCATCAGGAAGCGGTCGTGCGGTTTGAGGGTCCCCTCGACGACGGAGTCACCCGTTTCGCGAATCCTCAGGCGCTCGTCGAGCATCGCGCGCTGGCTGGAAAAATGGACCGTGTCCACGGCCTGTCCCGCCAACGTCTTCAGTTCCACCTCGCGACGTGGCCCGGCCTGCGTGTCGGTGTCTCGCTCGACGAACATGACCGCCTCCTACCAGGTGAAGACCGCCCGGACGGGGCCGTCGGCCGACGCCGCCCATATCGTGAGTTCATTTCCGTCTCGACGATCGAACCACTGACGGGTCAGGACGACGGCCTCCACCGCTTCGGTCACCGCCCGACCCTACCGCAGTCGCGCGGCGATGACAGTGGACAGACCCACTGAGTAAACCCCGAGGTCTCAGGCGC
>CAYGTG010001039.1:0-3344 GCA_964352485.1 uncultured Nannocystaceae bacterium
GCGCTTGGCCACGTTCGCGGGAAGCGACTCGAGTCCTTCGACATCGACGTCGCCGGCGGCAACTTTGGCTCCGGCGTTTGCGAGCTGGGTAGCAAAGTGGGCGCCCATGCCCCGTCCCGCCCCCGTGACGATGATTTTCAGTTGGTCCAGTTGCATCGTTGATCCTTCGTGTTGGCGTTCGGCCGAAGCGTGCGCGCCCCGCTGAGCCGACGCTCCACGGGGGCACCTGCCGCGCTCGAGGCTCAGCTGTTGTTGTTGGCGAACGCGCTCATCGTGCGGCGCGAAGCGGTCATGCCCAGGTTCATCCACTCTTGGCTGAGGCGGATCCCGTAGTTCATCGACGCTTTGACAACCTCGGTCATCTCATCGGCAGCTTCGCGGGTCCGGCGAAGGTTGGCTTCCTGCGCCTTGGCGAGGTCCTCGAGACCTTGCTCGACCAAGGTGCGCTGCTCCTGCATCGTCTCCGTCATTGGGGTCCACATTTGCTGCGCGCGCGAAAAGAAATCTTGCACTGCATCATTCGCGGCGGAGGAGGTCGACGCGCCAGAGGACTGCTTTTGAGCTTCCATGGGCAGAGAAATAATCAGTCCATCTCAGACTGTCAACCCAATTTTGTGCAGTGCACAAAATTTAGGCTGCGTCGTCCCCGCCACGGATCGCCCGCTTCAGATCCTCGAGTTCCGCCCGCAGCGCTTGAAGATCATCGCTGACACTGAGCGTCTCGGGATTCGGTGGCGGGGTGGCCTGTGGCGCCGCCGGCGAAGCGGCGGAAGGAGCAGCGCTTTGCCCGGGCCACAGCGGCGCACCCCCAAACATGCGGGCAAAGGGTCCCCCACCTCCCCAAGGCCCCGAACCGAAGGGAAGCATCGAACCGAGCGTCTGGCCGCCGCTCTTGACGCTCAAGTAGACGTCCAGAGCCCATGTGACGTAGCTGGAGAAAAATTCGGCGATGGCATCGTCTTGCATTCGAAGCAGACGATGGAGCAGGCCAACGGGTAGGAGCTTAGCCGTCGGACTCTCGAGGATGAGCTGCGTGAGCGTCATCTGCGTGAGGTCGTCACCGGACTTTGCATCGACGACGCGCACCTCGTCCCCATCCCGAATCTTGGCCGCGAGCTCATCGAGGGTGATGTATCGGCTCAGTCCCGTGTCGTAGAGGCGCCGGTTGCTGTACTTCTTGATGATCGTCACGCGGCAGGCTCCGTACTGTGCGCCGCAATATCCCACTGGCGCTTCTCGATGGTCAACTCTGCCCTGTGACAGCACGAAATGCCGGCTCCCTTGGCCGAGGCGCTCTTGACGGGGCTGCCAACGCATGACTAGTCTCCGGCGTGCCAATGTTGCAGCGCAGCATCTTCGGTCTGGAGCTGACGCTTCTCCTGGTCCTCTCTGGATGTGGGGAGGATGCGTCCACGTGCCTCGTCGGTGCCGACTGTCCCTCGGGCATGTGCAGCGCGGAGGGCCAATGTGTGCCAGCGGGAGGGACCTCATCCTCCGGAGACATCGGATCGTCGGGTGAGGACAGCTCGAGCGGGTCGGGCACCACCGCCGAGAGCGACGACGGCTCGGGGAGTGCAGACGACAGCACCACGACCTCGGTCGGTGAGGCGGACTGCATGCCGCCCAACGGGGATGGGATCATCGAGCGAGACGAGCTGTTCTTCGAGCCGGGCTTGCAGGTGAACTATCTCGCGGCGCAGGCGGTCACATTCGACACCGCGGGGGCAACGATCGACGGCGAGACCGTTTGGGACATGTCGGTCGAGTTTCCGGGCGACCAGACGAGCAGCGGCGAGTTCCTCTCCATCGAGGGCCAATGGTTCGAGCCGTCGTTCCCCGGGGCCACGTACGCCACGCGGTTGACCGATGGCGACGACCTGCTGGGCGTGTTCGAGGCCACGCAGAGCGCGCTAACCCTGCGAGGCGTGGTCTCGCCGGTTGGCGGGGCTCAGCGGACCGAGCTCGTCTACGACCCGCCCGTCACCGTCTTGAGCTTTCCCCTCGTCCAGGGAAAGACCTGGGAGTCGGATGCGAACGTGACCGGGGTGGCTCTTGGCATCCCCACATTCTACTCGGAGAGCTACGAGAACCGCATCGACGCGTCCGGAACTCTGCGGACCTCCTTCGGTGACTACGCTGTGCTGCGGGTTGGCGTGGTTCTGACGCGAACCTTCGGCATCGTGCCCACCGTCGTGCGGACCTTTGCGTTCGTCAGCGAGTGCGTTGGAACGGTCGGTAGCGTCCGCTCCAACGACAACGAGGATGCGCCCGAGTTCACGCAGGTCGCCGAAGTTCGGAGGATCGATCCTTGAGGCGAATCGCAGCCGCGGCTGCAGGCATGTTGTTGGGTGGCTGCCTCCACTTTCACGACGGCCCGCTGCCGAACGAACCCGCGGACGCGAGCTTTGCCGAAGTGCAGGACGCCCGCGTTCGGTTCGTCGACGAAGGGGAAGGGCCCGCCGTGGTGTTGATCCATGGCTTTGCGAGTTCGCTCGAAAACTGGGACCCCGTGCTCGATGACCTTCGCAAGGAGCACCGCGTGCTCACGCTCGATCTGAAGGGGTTCGGTTGGACGGATCGGCCGGACGGGGATTACTCGCCCTCCGCCCAGGCGGCGCTGGTGTTTGCGCTCATGGACCAACGCGGCATCCATCAGGCTGCGGTCGTCGGCCACTCCTGGGGGTCTTCGGTCGCGCTGGCGATGGCGCTGGATCAGCCCGACCGCGTGGAACGCATCGCGCTGTACGACGCCTGGGTGTTCGAAGAGCAGCTGCCCCCGATGTTTGTGTGGGCGCGCGCGAAGGGCCTCGGCGAACTCCTGTTCCGGTTGTTCTACTTGGAGCGACCGGACGACAAGGTCGAGGTCGCCTACTACGACCTGTCGAGCATCTCGCAAGACCACGTGGAGGAGATCGAGCAGGCACAAGCGCGGCCTGGAACCACGGCCGCGGCGCTTGCAGCGGTTCGTGGCCAGCGCTACGCGGACATCCAAAAGCGCTATCACGAGATCGAGCAACCGGTGCTCCTTCTGTGGGGCCGCGAGGATCGAATCACGCTGCTCGAGGATGGCGAGCGCCTGGTCGGAACGTTGCCCAACGCCGAGCTCCGGGTGTTTCCCAACTGCGGTCACTTCCCGATGCGTGAGGCCGAACCCGCATCCACCCGTGCGCTCGTGGACTTCCTCGCGCCCGAGCAGAGCATCGAGCCCGAGCCCGAGCCCGAGCCCGAGCCCGAGCCCGATCTCGAGCCCGCGCCCGCGCCCGCGCCCGCGCCGGTCACCGACGAATCCCAGCCGTCCCAGGCGCCGGAGGTTTTGCCATGATGTCCGGCCTCTCCTTGTTGCT
>CAYGTG010001040.1:0-3342 GCA_964352485.1 uncultured Nannocystaceae bacterium
ACGCGCGATGGTCGTCTTTGCCCAGCTCGAGGTCGATGGCGAAGGGAAGGGGGTCCACGCCTTCTTCGTCGATGTTCGCGACGAGCGGGGACGCCTCGCGCCGGGCTGCCACATCGAAGACTGTGGTGACAAGATGGGGCTGGCTGGAGTCGACAACGGTCGGCTGTGGTTCGATCATGTCGAAGTCCCGCGCGACCAGTTGCTGGGGCGATACGGCGAGGTCGACGTGCAGGGCCGCTACCAAAGCCCGATCGCCGACGATGCGCGCCGCTTCTTCACGATGTTGGGCACGCTCGTCGCGGGTCGGATCAGCGTCGCAGCGGCGGCGGTCTCTGCATCCAAGGCGGCACTGGCCACCGCGGTGCGCTACGGGGCGCTTCGGCGACAGTTCGGTCCGGCCGGACGAGCCGAGATCTCGATCCTCGATCATCGTGCGCTTCAGCAGCGTCTGCTGCCGCAGCTCGCCGGCACCTACGCGTTTCATTTCGCGGTCGAGGATCTGCAGCAGGCCTACCTCGATCAGCCCGAGGGTGGTGATTCGAGGGTGCTCGAGGCGCGGGCGGCAGGACTCAAGGCACTGGCCACGTGGCACGGCATCGATTCCGTGCAGGCGGCTCGCGAGTGCTGTGGCGGCATGGGCTTCTTGACGGTCAACAGGATCTGTCAGATCCGTCGCGACATCGACGTCTTCGCCACTTTCGAAGGCGACAACACGGTGCTCCTGCAGCTGATGGCGCGCGGCCTGCTTGGAGGCTTTGCCAAGCGTCTCGGCGACGACCTGCTCTCGACCGTCGTCTCCGAGATCGGTCGCCGTGCCCGGCAGGCCCTGCTCGAGCAGAATCCGGTCGCCCAGCGACGGGTGGACAGGGACCACCTGCACGACCCTGAGTTTCATCGAGAGGCTTTTGCCTTTCGAAGCCACAACCTCCTCGTCTCGGCGGCTCGGCGATTCAAGAAGAGGACCGACGCCGGGCTGGATCCATTTGTGGCGTTTGGGGAGATTCAAGAGCACTGCGTGACGCTGGCGCGGGCGTACACCGAGCAGCAGGTGCTCGAGAGCTTCACGGCTGCATGCGCCCGCGCCAGCGATCCTGGAGTTGCCGGCGCGCTCGAAGAGCTCCGCGCGCTGTGGGCCCTTTGGCGCCTTCGCGAGGATGTCGGGTGGTACTTGGAGAACGACTACGTCAGCCCCAAAAAGGCCCGCGCGATTCGGAAGGCTTTCGGTCGCCAGTGCGCCGTCGTGCGCGACGAAGCGGTCGCGTTGGTCGACGCGCTTGGGGTCCCCGACGAGGCGCTGGGTCCCATTGCGTTCGAGGGCTATACCCAACATACAGGCCTCGCTCGACGCGATCGGGGCTGAGGAATTGGGGCCTGGTGCCCGCTGTTCGCGCATACGGGCCCGCGAAAACAACCACCCGTGGGGAAGTCGACGGGGAGCGCGATCATCTTCGCGAGGGATATCGCGTGCTCGTGGGCGCTGATGGCGACCTCCCGCCCATGCCCCCGCGCCCAACATGCCCTCGATCCCATCGTCCGCCCACGACGTTCCTCTCGGCCGAAGGGCGCCTCAGGACGGCTTTTGCTCTATCCAGGCTGAGAAACGGCAGAGAGTGCAGCTCAAAAAGACTTGGCTGCATCCTAATTTCAAGGGTAGCCTGTGTAGGCCCATAGGGGTGGAGACCCTTCATGTACACCACACCCCTCAATCGCCGTTGTGTGCTCGTCGCTTGCCTGCTTCTCCTCGGTCCGGGGTGCACCCAGGACCCGTCCGAGGATGAGATTGCGGCTGACAAAGCAGAGCAGGCCGATGGCTATGAGGGCAAGGCTGACGGCATCGACAACTGCGCGATGTTGGAGTGGTACGACGATGACTTCTGCGACGACTCGTATGGCTGGTGCCCGCTCCCCGACCCAGATTGCGGAGCCGATGGGAACAGTTGCCCGGACGGGTTCACGTGGTCAGGCCTCGCGGGCGAAGGATGTGTCCGCGAGGCCGACACGTCCGCGTTCTTTTCGCAGCCGGAGCGTATTGGCACCCGTGGGTTCACGGCGGCCGATCCTCGCGCATGGGCGACAGTCGCTGTCGATCACGAGGACAGCGTGCACGTCGTCTACGTTGGGCAGGGATACCAGCCGACCTACACAACCGCGCATGATGGCTGGCAGTCGCGCCCGCTCGATGTTCTGGAGGTGCGCGGTGGCCTCACGCTCGCCGCGGACACCCAGGTCCACGTTGCCTTCGTTGACAGCTACGACCAGCTGCACTACGTGCTGGTCGACAATAGGCGGGTGGTCGACCGCGACGAACTGGTCTCGGTTGCGCATAGCGTCGGCATCGGAGTTGGCCCAAACGAGACACACGTCGTGCACGGGGCGGGCAGGAATTCGAATCGGCTCACCGGTCGTTCCGGTGAGGTCGGGGACATGCAGAGCCAGCCGATCTCCGACCTCGGCAACACGATCGCCGCTCCGCAGTCGCCGGCCGTAGCCGTTGACGAGGGGGGCGGCGTGCACGTGGTGTACGGCACCCGCCCCGCCGCCTACGACTCCAGCAGCGCACCCGTGCTTCGTTATGCTCATCGCGACCCCGCAGGAACGTGGAGCGATGAGGTGCTGGGGGGTGCCACGCAAGATGGCGGCAGCCTCACGGTAAGCGCGCAGGGGGCCCCGTTCGCGGTCTACCGCGCGAGTGTCGATGGAGTCCAGACGCTGATGTCCGCCCAGCGGCGCGACGGCAGCGAGGGTCCGTGGGAGGCCAAGCCCGTGTTCGGACCCGGGGTCTATGGCGCCTCACCCGGGATTGCGACCGCGGGAGACGGCACGCTGCATGTCGTGTACCTGGCCTCGGACAATGTTCTCCAGCACGCCGAGCGAGCTCCGGGCGAGGACTGGGCAGAGCCGGTGATTCTCGACCCGAGGGTGCGCATGAGTTCGTCGGATCGAGTCTCGATCGCGATCGCGAGCGACGACGCGCTCCACATCGTGTACAGCGACACCGAGACCCAAGAGGTCCGCTACACGAAGAGGGATTAGCTAGCCCTCAATCAAGCGCTGTTTTCGAAAACCCGTGTAATCAAGGGCTAGTAGGCGCCGTCAGGTGCCCGTTTCGGGTGAAACGAAGGGCGACTTGTCGGCCGCAGTGAGGGGCCTTTTCGAAAGGCCCCTATCAAGACTGGAGCGACGGCCTCAATCAAGCAGCGCTTGATTGAGGGCTAGCAGCCTGTTGAGAAACCCGACACGACGTCCCACTCGTCTTTTTTGGCCCCTGGCGGCGTCGCCAGAACTTGCAGTACGCCCGGTACAGCTGCGTTTCGGCTCCTACCCAGGAGCGAAAAATCCTTC
>CAYGTG010001041.1:0-3340 GCA_964352485.1 uncultured Nannocystaceae bacterium
GGTGTCGCCCGACATCCTTTGCCTTGCGGGGTTCATGCGCGTCTTCACCCCGGCCTTCGTGGCGCGCTGGCACGGGCGGATGCTGAACATCCACCCATCGCTGCTGCCGAAATACCGCGGGCTGGAAACCCATGCCCGCGCGCTGGCGGCGGGGGGGGGTCACGGCCGTAGAGGATCGAACCTCCCTGGCTCGCAGGGCTTGGGACTCCATCGGTGAGCAGGACGGCGAATGTTGGGGCGCACAGGCCATCGCCGCTTTGGGCCGTGACGAAGCTGAGGTAGCTCGCGACCGACTGATGGCTCCCCTCCGTGTTGGCGCGCGGGTACGCGTCGCTCACCTCTCCGATGACCGACGCCCACGGGGTACCGCCGGCCGCATCGATGCCGCCCTCGATCATCGGTGCCGTCTTGTCCAACACCGCGGCGGAGGCTTCCTCGGCGGTACTTGGCCCCCAGTTCGACGCGTCGATGCCGGACTTGGAGAGGTCCATGTAGAAGGGGGCGTAGAGCTTGGCCTCGTTGACGGAGTTGTTCTCTCCGATCACCCCGCCCGCGTTGAGTCCATTGTCGTAGGGCCACAGCGAGTACCCGGCGTAGTGTGGGAAACCGTCGACGTAGGGCCAGTAGTAGAAGTCATGCCCCCACACGTTGGCGTTGCGGCTCGTCTGATCTGAGCCGTAGTCGCCGTAGGTCCCGTTCAGGACCCGGCGGTCCGGGTCGGTCTCGGCGTTGAGCTGGGCGCGCACGCCCATGAAGCGGGGGAACCACTGCACACCCCTGTCTGCATTGCTGGCATCGTTGGCATGGGTGCCGATCAGGGGCGAGGCTGGGATGTCACCGCCTTGGTTGTTGGCGTTGACGGTCGAAAATCGACCGAGATCGTCCCAGCGCAGATAGGGATAGGGACGCTGCTGGTTGCCTTGGCACAGTCGCCAGGCACCGTGGATGCCGGGGTGCGTCCAGATGGTGTCCCACCAGAAATAGCCGTAGTACGTGACCCAGGCGAAGCGATGGGCGTCGGCACACTTGGGCGGCGTCCACGTCGGAGGGTCGTACTGATCGAACGACATCAAGGCGAACGATGCGGTCTCGCCCGTTTCGGAGATGACGTTGTTGATCGTTCTGCGCGCGGCCGAGATGCGGCTCTCACGGGTGTCGGTTCGGGTCTCGCAATCGTCCCAGTCGCACTGCTGGTCGGCTGCGGTCGCGCGCCAGCTCATCGAGCCCGAGGTATCGACAACGAACAAGACCCGAGGGCGAACGTCGCCGGAGCCGAGCCCGCGCAATACGTAGTAGGGGTCGAGGCGCGCTTGCGAATCGCGGGCCCCCGAAGCGAGGACCCATCCCGCGAGGCCGAGCAGCCCCAAGAAGTGCAGGAACCGAGAAAAGCGAGCGTACCGAGCGTGCATTCGTCCGCCCCCACACCGAGCAAGCCGCGTGCCGCTGCGGTCGCTTCACGCGTGCCGGTTGGGGCCGCGTTCGTGCGGCGGTATGGCACGCTTTGGGCCGCCGCCGCGGTGGGGTGGACCCGACGCGAAAAAGCCAGCGTCGGTCGCCCAACGCTGGCTCGGTCAAGACTGACGCCTTCCGTCAGAAGGACTCAGAAAGAAATATCGGCGGAGATGTTGAACAGCTGCAGGAACTGCGTGTACACGCCGTCCGCGCTGGGCTGACGGGTGGGAGCCGGGAAGCGGTTGAGTGCGCTCTTGCCCTTGGTGCTCGTCCGCAGGTAGATGAGCTCGGTCGCGGTGAAGGCCATCGCGAGGTGCTTGATGATCTGCCAGCGGACGCCCACCGCGAGGGAGAACTTGTTCATGTCCATCAGCGCCGGGTCGAGCGTCTCGAGCGGCACCGCGCTGCTGTCGTAGCCTGCCCCGAGATAGCCCTCGACCTCGGGGATGAACCAGTAGGAGCCACCGATCCGGACGCCGCCTGCATCCTTCCAAAAGCGGGGGAGGTGCTGGACGATGCCTGCGGCCGGGTTGTCCGCCTCGCCCGTGCCGCCGCCGTAGCTCTCCGGGTCGTCGAGCGCGTTGTCCCCGTCTCCGAAGTCACAGGTGAAATCGTTCTTGGACGATACGTTGATCAGGCACTGCCGATCGGAGACCGACCAGCGGGTGTAGTCGCCGAAGATACGAAGCTCGTACTTGTCCGTGGGTCGGATGCGAAAGCCGAGCCGGAAGATGTCCGGAAGGCTCTGCGTGAACTCGACGTCGGACTGGTCGGGCTGGCTCGTCGCCAACGCGTTTTGCAGCTTGCCCGTCAGGGTCATGCCGCCGGTGACATTGGGCTGCGAGGTGTACGAGGCTCCGATGAAGTACTTGCCCTGCTTGAGCACGTCATAGACGAGCCCGATGCCGAAGCCGCCTTGCCAACCGCTGACGTCGACCAAGCTGCGGCCCTCCTTCAAGGAGGTGTTTCCGTCGGCATCGTAGGCGATCGTGCCGTCGGAGTTGACCGTGACCAGGTCGTCGGTGCCGTCCGCGTTGCGGGCTCGCAGCGTCGTGACGTTGGAGCGGATCGCGGACCCGCTCAGACCGATCGAAAGTCCGATTTTGCGGATGTTGAAGGCCAGCGCGCCGGTGACGTACATCGAGCGGATGGCTCCGTCGATCGAGTACCACCGCTGCTGACCATCGACCGCCCCGGGGAACTGCTCGTTGCCCGCGTAGACGCTGTTCTTGTCCCACACCGCGGACCCGCCGAACGGAAAGGACACGGACAGGCCGCCGTAGATGAAGTCGGTGCCGAAATCCGAGGACACCCCAAAGAACGGTGAGGCGATCGCGTTGAACAACGAGGCCTTGCCATCGTTGGCACCGGGCGCGAGACCGAGGGTCTCCTGGTTGTTTTGCACCGGACTGCTGCCCGCACCCACGTCGTCGGGCCCGGCCGCAGGGCGCTCGTATCCAGCCCAGCGCAGAGCGATCGTGCCGTCGACGAAGATGTGCGTGCCCTTGGACAGGGCGATGCCTGCCGGGTTGTAGTAGATGGCGGTCGGGTTGTCGGTCGTCGGGTGGCCGTGCTCGCCCCCGAACCGGGCGGCGGCGATACCCGATGCATCAGCATCACCGACGCCTGCAGCCGCGAAGCAACCGAGAACGGCCGCTGCCCACATGCCCGCGTTCCACCCGGCTTTGCGGGCTTTGCTGGCAGTTTTGGTGGCGGCCCGGCTTGCGTATCGGGCCACTGTGGCGTCGGGTTTGCGGGTGCGTTGCGAAACCTGGGCTGTGCGTTGCTTCACCATCGAAGACTCCTGGATCCGAGCACCTGGCCCGAAGAGGGCAGAGGACTGATCTGGCTTGTGCCGATCAGTGGTCGCACTCTACACTCTCGAAAC